>CANJKD010000111.1 GCA_947474415.1 Burkholderiales bacterium
ATCACGTCCTATGTGACGGTGCTGAAGTACATGGCCGAGAAGCCGGATGAGGTGCTGGCTGAAGATGCGCGCGACCAGGCCGCAACACCGGCCGGCGCGCAGACGTCACCGAGGCTTGATGCAAGGGGAACGGCATGACCTGGATGAGCTTCGATGCGGCGCTGCCCGTCATCTTCATGGCGCTGATGGGCGTCTCGATGCTGATCTACGTTATCAGCGACGGCTACGACCTCGGCGTGGGCATTCTGATGCAGCGCGCCACCGCAGCCGAGAAGGACGTGATGGTCGCGTCGATCGGCCCGTTCTGGGACGCCAACGAAACCTGGCTCGTGCTTGGCGTCGGCATCCTGCTGATCGCCTTCCCGCGCGCGCACGCCGTGGTGCTGGGCAAGCTCTACCTGCCGGTCACGCTGATGCTGATCGGCCTGACGCTGCGCGGCGTGGCCTTCGACTTCCGCGTGAAGGCGCGAGACACCCACAAGCAGACCTGGGACCGGCTGTTCTTCGCCGGCTCGTTGATCGCATCGGTGTCGCAGGGCTGGATGCTGGGCCGCTACGTCAGCGGCTTCGGCACAGGCTGGAACTTTCCGGTGTTCGCCGCCGCCATCGCACTCGCGCTGCCGATGGCCTACGTGCTGATGGGTGCCACCTGGCTGGTCATGAAGACCGAAGGCGAGTTGCAAGAGCGCGCCATCGGCTGGGCCCGCGCCGCCTGGGCGCCGATGGTCGGCGGCATGGTGTTGATCTCGATGGCCACGCCCTGGGTCAGCCCGACGGTGCGCGAGCGCTGGTTCGCGCTACCGGAAATCATCGCGCTGATGGCGATCCCGCTGATGACCGGCGTGGCGCTGCTGGCGGTGCGTGGCCTGCTGAATTCGCGCGTGGTGCGCGGGCCGGCCTGCTGGTTGCCGTTCGCGCTGCTGATCGCGGTGTTCGTGCTCGGCTTTCTGGGCCTGGCCTACAGCATCTATCCCTTCGTCGTGATCGGCCAGCTCACGATCTGGCAGGCCGCCAGCAGCCCCGAAGCGCTGAAGGTGATCCTTTTCGGCGTGTGCATCTCGGTGCCGGCCATCGCCGGCTACACGGTGTTTTCGTACCGCGTGTTCCGCGGCAAGACCGGAGAGCTGAAGTACGCCTGAAACAAGACCCGAAGCTCAGCGGCGGCGGCGCGCCACGGTGCCCAGCACGCCCATGCCGGCCAGCATCAACGCCCAGGTGCCTGGCTCGGGAGCGGTGCCGATGATGTCGGCAGTGACGAAGATGCCGTCTTCCGCTTGACCGGGGAAGAAGGCAATGTTCGCCACGTTGAACTGGACCCCGTCCCAGCTCACGTCGTAGACCTGATGGCCGCCCTCACCGGTGATGATGGCGTGGCCGATGTAGGGCACGAAGTCTGCCGCCGCCACCTTCTGGATGTCATTCGGATAAGACGCCGCGTAGAAGCCTTCGACGGGGTTGCCGCTCGACCCGAGGTTCAGCGGCACGAAGCTGACCATCTCGGGCAGGCTCATGCCGTTGACGACCGTGGTGATCGCACCCGCCGGCGAAACCGCGCTGAGCCGACCCAGGCCTTCGGAGGCCACGAACAGCGTTCCTGCAGCGTACGGACCGAACGCTTGCGGCGCGAAGCTGATGCCTTCGGTGTCCGACCCGATCGAGGCCAGCAAGGTTGCCACGCCAGCGTTGTCGACCTTGTAGATGTTGCCGCTTCGCGTGGCGACGATCATGTTGTTGCCGTACAGGCCGTAGGGGTCGAACGCGATGCTGCGCACGCCACCATTCAGGCCTGAAGTGAACAGGCTCTGCGAGGAGCCGTCGTTCGCGAACCGAAAGACGCTGCCCAGGCTCTCGTTGCCCGCATACACATCACGCGGGCCGAAGCCGCTGATGCCCAGCGAACTGCTCACATAGGTCTCACCCCCGCTGAACGCCGCTACCGGCGCACCGAACTTGGCGACGGCGCCGCCCGTCAAGTCGGTGGAATAGAGCTGCTGGTTGAAGTAGACAGAACCGACGAACTTGTCGCCGGCGTAAGCAAAGCCGATCGTGCTGTTGCCACCCACCGCTGCGGCGATCGACGGGCCGGTCACGAAGGTGTTGAAGGTGATGGCCTGGGCGGAATTGCCAGCCAAACCGGCTGCAGCGGCAACGAGCAAAAGGGCATTCCTCATCGGAGTCTCCTGGCTGGCCCACCGGGGTGGTGGTGAGCGAAGTTTGTGCTTCTCGCGGCGGGTGTGGCCCCCTAAGCCTAGGGAGCAAGAGCGAACGCGGCTTACGATGCGCAGCTTGGAGGTTGGCTATTCGTCAACCGGCTCGACTGAACTTCGCTTCGCCCAGGAGACGTCCCCCCATGATCACCAACAAGTTCAAGCAAGCACTGAAAGACGGCAAGCCGCAGATCGGCCTGTGGGGCAGCCTGGCCGACCCGTACGCAGCCGAGTTGTTGGCCGGCACCGGCTTCGACTGGTACCTGATCGACGGCGAACACTCGCCGAACGATCTGCGTTCGATGCTGCGCCAATTGCAGGCCCTGGCGCCCTACCCGACCCACCCGATCGTGCGTTCAGTGATCGGCGACGTGGCGCTGATCAAGCAGATTCTGGAGATCGGCGCGCAGACCATTCTGGTGCCGATGGTCGACACCGCCGAGCAGGCCGCGCGCATGGTGGCCGCCACGCGCTACCCGCCGCAAGGCATTCGCGGCGTGGGCAGCGCGGCGGCGCGTTCGTCGCGCTGGAGCAGCACGCCGAACTACCTGCACGAGGCCAATGACCAGATGTGCGTGCTGGTGCAGTGCGAGACCACCACCAGCCTGGCGAACCTCGCGGAGATCGCGGCGGTCGATGGCATCGACGGCGTGTTCTTCGGCCCGGCCGACCTGTCGGCGTCGATGGGCTACCTGGGCCAGGCCTCGCACCCCGAGGTGGTGGACGCCATCACGAAAGGCATGGCCACGGTGCGTGCGGCCGGCAAGGCGCCGGGCACGCTGATGACCGACAACGCAGCATCGCGCTACTACCTCGACCAGGGCGCGCTGTTCGTCGCGGTCGGCGTCGATGCGATGCTGCTCACGCAGGCCGCAAAGGCGCTCGCGGCCGAGTTCAAGGGCGGGGCGACGCCCAAGGCGGCGGCGTCGTACGCTTGACCCACCACAGTACCGAAGGAGCAAGGCCATGAGCCCGACCCCGCCCATCCAGCTCACCCCGTTACCCCACAGCCCGTACCCTCGCCCGGCCCGCTTCGGTGCCGAGGAGTGGGAAGCGCGCGTGCAACTCGCCGCCGCCTACCGCATCTTCGACCACCTGGGCTGGACCGAGCTGATCTACAACCACATCTCGCTGCGCGTGCCGGGCGACGCAGCCCACTACCTCATCAACCCCTTCGGCCTGCACTACTCGGAGGTGTGCGCGTCGAACCTCGTGAAGGTTGACCGGCGCGGCGCCATCGTCGGCCATTCCGACTGGCCGGTGAACCCGGCGGGCATCACCTTCCATGGTGCGATCCACGCCACCTTGCCCGACGCACACTGCGTGATGCACCTGCACACCACTGCCACGCAGGCCGTGTGCTGCCTGCAAGACGGCCTGTCATTCACGAACTTCTATGCCGCGCAACTGTTCGGCAAGGTGGCCTACCACGACTTCGAAGGCATCACCGTGCACGCCGAGGAAGGCGCGCGCATTCTGGACAGCGCAGGGCCGGCCGGTGCTGCTGCTGCGAAACCACGGGCCGGTGACGATAGGCCACAGCCTGCCGCAGGCCTTGTCGTTGATGTGGCTGGTGAACTGTGCCTGCGAGATTCAACTGGCCTCCAGCGGCATGGGCGCGCTGCGCGCCATCCCGGTGGCCGTACTCGAAAATTGCGTCGCCGATTCGCTGAACTTCAACCCGAAGTACGGCGGCGGTCAGGACTCGTTCGACACGTTGCAGCGCCTGGTGGACCGCCAAGACCCGGGCTACCGGCGCTGAGGCCGGGGCTCGGCTCAGGCCTCTCACGGCCGCCAAAAGAGGCCTGACCCCCCTCAGCGGGATCACGCCGAAGGCGTCTAGGGGTCAGCTCAGGCTCAGGCCTTTCCGCGGCTGATGACCAATTGCTTCTCGACCTGATCGGGCGCCATCGCGCCGGGCACCCGCTTGCCGTCTTCGAACACCAGCGCAGGCGTGCCGTTGATGCGGAATTTCTTGGCCATGGCAATGTTGCGTTGCAAGGCGCTGGCGTCGCATTGGCCCATGCTGCGGGCCGGCGCCGAGCCTTTGATCATCCAGTCACGCCAGACCGCGCCGTTGTCTTTCGCGCACCAGATGTCGCGCGACTTTTCCGGCGAATCACCGCCCAGGATGGGGTACAGGAAGGTGTAGACCGTCACGTCCTTGACCTGCTGCATCTCCTTCTCGAACTTCTTGCAGTAGCCGCAGTTCGGGTCAGCGAACACGACCAGCTTGCGCGCCCCGCTGCCCTGCTTCCAGACGATGGCGTCTTTCAGCGGCAGGGTGGCGAAGTCGATCGCGGTGAGCTTGTCGATGCGCGCGGTGGTCAGGTCATTGCGCGACTTGGTTTCGATCAGGTGGCCTTCGAGGATGTGGTCACCGTGCTCGTCGCTGTAGAACAGATCGGTACCGATCCGCAACTCGTACAGGCCGGCAACCGGCGTCTTCGTCACTTCGTCGATCTTCGGAAAGTCAGGCAGGCGCTCGGCAATGTTCTTGCGAATCACCGCCTCTTGGGCGAAGGCAGCGTGCCCGAGCGTGGCCCCCAGGCACAAGGCCATGGCAGAGCGAATGAATGGGTTCATGACGGGCTTTCGGCAGCCACAAACAGGTGTCGGCGGCAAGGAATCAGGCGTCGAGCGCGCGGGCAGCGAGCCAGCGCTTCAACGGAGAGAGTTGGTTGACCAGAGTCAGCCCGCGGTTGCGAAGTTCCCGCAATCCGGGCGCCTCGGTCGAAAACAGGTTCAGCAGGCCGCCGGTCAGCTGGCCCATCGCCCAGGTGGGCGCGAGGCGCTCGCGGGCGTAGCGGCGCAGCAGTTTCTCGTCGCCGAGCTCGCGCCAGCTTTCGCGCGCCTCGATCACGCGGGTCAGCGCCAGCACGTCGCCCAGGCCGAGGTTCAGGCCCTGCCCTGCCAGCGGGTGCACCACGTGCGCGGCGTCGCCCAGCAGCACCCAGCCGGGGCCGCACCAGGCATTCGCCTGGGCGTGCATCAGCGGCCAGGCGGCACGCGCCGACGCGAGCGTCAGCGTGCCGCCTTCACCGGCGGTCGCTTGCATCAACTCGGCTTCGAAGCCAGCGTCGTCGAGCGCCAGCAACTCGGCCGCGCGCGCATCGGGCACCGACCAGACCAGTGCGTACGAATGGTCGGGCTGAGGCGTGTCGAAGGGCAGCAGCGCCAACACATCGGGTGACCTGAACCATTGGCGCGCCATGCCCTGGTGGGCTCGCGTGCTGGTCAGGCGCGCCGCAATGCCCTGGTGGCCGTAGGCGTGGCCCTCGAAGCTGATACCGCGCGCCGCGCGCGTCGCGGAGGCCTTGCCTTCGCACAGCGCGGTGAGCGCGGCGGGCACGTCCGCAGGGTTGTCGGCATCGATGAGCGTGATGTGCGGCGCGAAGCGCACCGCCACACCGAGCTGGCGTTCAAGCACGGCGGCGTCGGCGATCCAGGCGAGCGCGCCGACGCGCTGCTGCCAGGCCGAGAAGTCGAGTGCCGCGCCGGGCGCATCGCCCTGCACATGCATGTCGAGCACGGCCGTGGCGGGGTGCGCGGGCAAGGTGTCCCAGACCTTCAGGCTGCGCAGCAGTTCGACGGAAGCCGCGTTCAGCGCATAGGCGCGTACGTCTTCGGTCACTGGCACGCGCGCCACCGATGCAGGCAAGGGCCGCAATGCCACCCCCAGCCCCAGCCGGGCCAGTGACAGCGCCAGACATTGCCCGACGATGCCCGCTCCGGACACCTGCACATCGAAGCTTTTCATGACATTGGATTGTAAAGACCACGTCCCCGCGACGCGGCCAGGGGCAAGGGCATGCCAAGGGCACAATCGCCGTCCTGATCGATGTGCCGGGAGCCGGCGAATGAGCGACAACGCAACGCAGCAAGACGACCAGCAGCAGGACGACAAACAAAGCGTGCGCGTGCAGTCACTGCATGTGCACCCGGTGAAGTCTTGCGCCGGCATCGCGCTGGGCGAGAGCCTGCTGATCGAGACCGGGCTGGAGTTCGACCGCGCCTGGATGGTCGTCAACGCGCAGGGCGACTGCATCACGCAACGCCAGCTACCGCGCATGGCGCTGGTGCGGCCGCAATTGAAGTCACTGGAGATGGTGCTGCGCGCACCCGGCATGCTGGCGCTGCACGTCGCGCTCGACACGGTCGAGAAGCCGGTGCGCGTGACGGTCTGGGACGACGAAGTGGCGGCCTATGACATGGGCGACCTGTGCGCCCAGTGGTTCAGCGACTTCCTCGGCCAGCCCTTGCGACTGGTGCGCTTCGACCCGGAGCACAAGCGCTTGTCCAAGCGCCGCTGGACGGGTGACATTGCCGCCGAGAACGCGTTTGCCGATGGCTTCCCGATGCTTGTCACGTCCGTTGCCGGGCTCGGCGAGCTGAACCGCCGGCTGGTCGCGAATGGCCACGCGGAAGTGACGATGGAACGCTTCCGCCCCAACCTCGTGCTCGACGGGCTGGACGCGCACGGCGAAGACGCGCTCGACGAGATCGTGTTCGACACCGACGACGGCCCGGTGCGCCTGAAGCTCGTGAAGCCCTGCGGCCGCTGCCCGATCCCGGACGTGAACCCAGCCACCGCCGAAACCGGCCATGCGGTGCGCGACACGCTGGCCTCCTACCGCGTCGATGCGCGGCTCGACGGCCAGCTCACCTTCGGCATGAATGCGGTGATCGTCGAGGGCATCGAGCGATCACTGCGCGTCGGCATGGCCGGCCGCGCCACGTTCCGATTCGATTGAAGTGACGGCCCCCACGTCGCTTCGCTCCTGCCCCCATGGGCCACGAAGGGGCCCCGTCTGGCCCTTAGCCCGACTTTGTCACTTTCCGGCCCGTTTCCCGATCTCGTCGGCCGCTAGCCCGCATGGATGCTGGGGGTCGCTCAAAGAGTGAAATGTAGTGCCATAATAGTTTGTAACGTATGCTCCACGAGGCGCTGTTTCGTGCA
>CANJKD010000112.1 GCA_947474415.1 Burkholderiales bacterium
CGATACGGGTTTGATCGAGGTCGGAGATTCCCGCATAGCCGACGGCCGCCAGGATGCGGCCGAGGTTCGGATCGCTGGCGAAGAACGCCGTCTTGACGAGCGGCGAATGCGCGATCGCATACGCGACCTGGCTGCACTCACCAGGGGTCTGGCCGCCGTCGACACGCACGGTGATGAACTTGGTGGCACCCTCGCCGTCGCGCACGATGGCCTGCGCGAGTTGCTGCGCGACGGCCACCACGGCATCGCGCAAGGCCCGGCCCTCGCCCGCGTCGAGCTGCGTGATCTCGGCGTTGCCAGCGAGATGGGTCGCGATCAGCACGAACGAGTCGTTGGTCGACGTATCGCCATCGATCGTGATGCGGTTGAACGACTCGTCAGCTGCCTCGAGCACCAGCGCCTGGACCAGCGCGGGGGCGATTGCCGCATCGGTGGCAATGAAGCCGAGCATCGTCGCCATGTTCGGCCGGATCATGCCGGCCCCCTTGCTGATGCCGGTGATCGTGACGGTCTTGCCGCCGATTTGAAGTTGCTTCGACGCCGCCTTCGGCAAGGTGTCGGTGGTCATGATCGCAGTGGCCGCATCGCCCCAGTGGTCGGGTTGCAGGTCAGCCATGGCTGCCGGCAAGCCGGCGACGATCCGCTCGACCGGCAGCGTTTCCATGATCACGCCGGTCGAGAACGGCAACACCTGCTCGGGCGCGATGCCCATCTGCCCCGCCAGTGCCACGCAGGTGGCGCGTGCACGCGCCAGGCCGTCTTCGCCGGTACCAGCATTGGCATTGCCGGTGTTGATGACGATGGCCCGCGGGCCGACAGCGGCCGAGGCGGCCAGGTGCAAGCGACACAGCTGCACCGGGGCGGCACAGAACCGGTTGCGCGTGAACACCCCGGCGAGGGTCGCGCCTTCGGCAATGGCCACCACCGTGAGGTCGCGCCGGTTGGCTTTGCGAATGCCCGCCATGGCGGTGCCGATCTCCACCCCTTGCACGGGATACAGGCACTTCGGATCAGGGGCTTGCAGGTTGACGGGCATGGCGCTTGCTCAAAGGGTGTGGCGGGGAGGCGCGATTGTAGGAACTCGGAATGACGATGCGGTAGCTGCTGCAAGACCATTTCCATTCAACACCAAGCAGAGACAACCTGTAAGGCCTGCCACTGTGAGGTATCTGTTGCGTGCCTTAGAGTAGGCACTATTACAGTAGTGTCCGGTTAAAAGTCGAACAAGATCAATTGGTTAGCCGGAGCGGGCGGTTGCGGCGGAGAGCGATCCGGCTGCAAGGCGCATGAAACCTCAGTTTTCTCGAAGACCGAGACCGACAGTATTTGTAGACAGGTGTAAAGCGAAGCATTGAGATGAAGCTCCTTCTTGACGATGGCGATCAGTACGTATGCGGCGATGGCGCACCAGACCTGCGTCTTCACCGCGTTCTCGCTGGTACCCAGGAATCGCTTGATACGCAGGTGCTGCTTGATCCACTTGAAGAACAACTCCACCTGCCAGCGGCTTTTGTACAGGGCGGCAATCGTCAACGCCGGCAACGTCGTGTTGTTGGTCATGAACAGCAGCGTCTTGCCCGACTCGGGGTCATTGAAGCGGATGTACCGCAGATGCTTCGGGTAGTTCTTGGCCGAGTAGAAGGCATTGAACATGACCCGCTGATCGCAGATCACGCCACTGGCCCGGTCGGCGGGTGCCGAGTACACGCGTCGCGCATCCATGTTCGACTTGGCACGCGTGACGAAGAAGGCGCCAGCCTGATGCATTGCATACAAGCGCGCGAAGTCCACGTAGCCCCGATCCATCACGTAGAAGGCGCCGGCCTCCACCGGCAAGATGTCGAGCACGTTCACGTCGTGCAGCTTGCCGTCGCTGATGTGGATGAAGGCGGGGATCGCGCCGCGCAGGTCCAGCAGGGTGTGCAGCTTGATGGCCGCCTTGGTCGAGCGAAACGGCGCCCACTCGAACAGACTCAGGCACAGATCGATGGTGGTGGAATCCAGCGCGTAGACGCTGGCAGCGAGTTCCAGCACCGACGGCTCTTGGGCATACAGCGTTCGGGCTCGCACGATCAAGCGCTGAGCCAGCGCGTGGTAGATGCGCCAGTCTCGTTGGTTCAGCGCATCGGACAGCGTGGAGCGGGCCTGCCGCGCCTTCAGCCCCATGTGAAACAGCTTGCTCTGATTGGCGGCCAGGCACGCTTCGATATCGCGCAGCGACTCGCGCCACGTGAGTTGCGCGAAGACCATCACGCGAAACAAGTCGGCGCAGCCCAGCGTGCGCACGCCCGCATCGCCCTTGTGCTGATCGACGATTCGACCAAAGGTCTTCCACGGCACGAACTCCATCACTTGCGCGAACAGCGTCTTGCCAGCATTCATGCGTCACCCCGGGTCGTTCAAACCCGCGAGCATCGCAAACCGGCGAACAGGAATTCAAATCGTGGACACCCATGAAAGTCTTGAAACCCGCATCAGCATTGGCTTTGCAGCTTGCTGACTTCAAATAAACCGGACACTAGTGAGTCAATCCCTAAACTTTGGCGTACAGGCATATGTCCTGCCTCCTTGCCGGGACCCGCAGATGCTGCCCTTCTTTCTGGATCTGGTGACCCGCACCGACGAAGCCCGGCGTGAATTCGAGACCCACCCCGTCGTGCTCGACGCGGTGGCGAACGGCATGTCGATCGAACGCTATCGCCGCTTGCTGCTCGAGCTCTATCACGTCGTCTGGCACTTCAACCCGGTATGCGCCGCAGCGGCCAGCCGCGTGCCCGACTCGCACAAAAGCGTGCGCTACTTTCTGTATGAGCACATGCACGAGGAATCGGGGCATGAAGAATGGGTGCTGAACGATTTGGAAGCGATTGACGTGGCCAACCCCGCCGCGCGGGCGCACTCGCCCTCGCCCGACACGCTGGCCCTGACCGGCTACAACTACTGGGCCGCCGACCGGCGCCATCCCTGCTCGGTGCTCGGGATGATGTACACGCTGGAGGTTCTGGCCTCCGTCTACGGCGGCACCTTCGCATCGGCCGTCCGCGAGTCTTTGCTGCTCGACGGGGAGCGTGGCATCTCGTTCATCGGCTCGCACGCCAGCCTGGACGCCGAGCACATGGTCGCGTTGCGCGAGGTGCTCAACACCATCACCGATGATGAAGCGAAGGACGCCATCGCCGAATCCACACTGCTCAACTTCCATCACATCACCCGGGTTTTCAGCGCCGTATGACTCCCGAGATGATGGCGCGCCTTGCGGCGCTGATGACGCGGCCGTACAAGTACCTGCGCCTCGAATGGAACGAGGAACTAGCCGCCCTGCGAGTGCGTACCTTCGTGAAGCCAATCCAGTGCTACAGCCTGGCGGGCCTGACCGAAATGCAGCGCGTGCTCGACGACATCGCGGCCAGTCCCGGCCTCGTGCAGCACCTGATACTCACGTCCGACGTGACCGGCGTCTTCAATTTCGGCGGTGACCTGTCGTTGTTCGTGCTGCTGATCCGGGCCCGCGACATCGAATCGTTGCGCATGTACGGGCGCCGTTGCGTCGACCTGGTCTGGTGGCTCGAAAACGCATCGGTCCGGGGCGTGCACACCACGGTGCTGGTGCAGGGCGACACACTTGGCGGCGGCCTGGAGTCAGTGATGCCTTTCCACAAGGTGATTTTCGAACGCAGCGCGCAGGCCGGGTTCCCAGAAGTGCTGTTCAACCTGTTCCCGGGCATGGGAGCGTGGAACTTCGTGATCCGCAAAGCCGGCTTTTCGGTTGCGAACGAAATGATCCTGTCCGGCCGCCTGTACACCGCCGACCAGCTGTACCGCCGCCAGTTGGTGGACTTGGTGGTCGAAGACGGCGAAGGCGAAGCGGCGATCGAAGCGGTGGTGCAGTCGGTCAACCCACGCCTGCGCGGCACGCTCGCGGCCCTTGAAGGACGCCGCATGTGCTCGCCGATCACCTACGAGACGCTGATGGAAGTGGTCGACAGGTGGACCCTGACCGCCATGGACCTGACCGATCGGGACCTGCGGCTGATGGAGCGGCTGGCACGCGCGCAAGTTCGCAAGGCGGGTGGTGCGAACGACGGTGCGGTGGCCGAATTGAAGCGCCTCGAACTCGACACCGCCTGGGGCGAAGAACGCACCGGCATCACCGAATGGGCGTCACTCTAGCGGCGATAGCGCGGCGCGCAGCGCGCGTCGGTGACTACAACCACTCCGTCAGCAACTCGCGCAGCTGCTCGCGCGTGTAGGGCTTGGCCAGGTGGGCGTCCATGCCCGCCTGGCGTGACAGCTGCGCATCTTCCTCGAAGGCATTCGCAGTGAGCGCCAGGATCGGCAGCCGGGGCAACCCCAGGCGGGCTTCGCGCTTCCTGATTTCTTCCGTCGCGGCGTAGCCGTCCATCACCGGCATCTGGCAGTCCATCAGCACCAGGTCGATCGGGTGCCTCAGCAATTGTTCGAGTGCCTGCATGCCGTCACCGGCTTCGACCACGCTCAGCCCGAGCGACTGCAGCACTTCGCGGGCGATCATGCGGTTGACGTCGTTGTCTTCGACGACGAGCACATTGCCCATCAAGACCACGTCGCTGTCAAGCCCGCCCATCGCCGAATCCGGTTGCGCGGCGTGAACGGGCGAACGATCGCGGTCGAGCGACAGCGCGAAGCGGAATCGCGAGCCCTTGCCCAGCCGGCTCTTGACTTCGATGCGCCCGCCCATGGCCTCGACGATACGCTGGCTGATGGCCAGCCCGAGGCCGGTGCCACCACGCCGACGGCTGCGGTTGCTCTCGATCTGATGGAACGGCTGGAACAGGCTGTCGGCCGCCGCCGAGTCCATGCCAATGCCGGTGTCGACGATCTCGAAGACCACACCGACCTGGCTCTCGGCGCCCCGCGTGCCGCGCAGCCTGAGCAACACGCCGCCATGCTCGGTGAACTTGATCGCGTTGCCGACCAGGTTCAACAACACCTGCTTCAAGCGCTGTGCGTCACAGACCACCCAGTCGACAAGGTCGGGTTCGATCTCCACTGACAGGCCCAGATTTCGCCCCTCGGCGTTGCCGCGAAACAGGGCCACCACCGACGACGCCATCGCGTACAGCGACATCGGCGTGTACTGAAGGCTGAGCTTGCCGGCTTCGATCTTCGAGTGATCGAGCACGTCGTTCAGGATCGCCATCAGCGATGTGCCCGAAGATGCCGCCGTGCGCACCAGCCGCCGCTGGTCGACATCGAGTTCCGAACGCCGCAGCAACTCCAGCGCACCCAACACACCGTTCATTGGCGTGCGAATTTCGTGGCTCATGGTGGCGAGGAACTGCGACTTGGCGAGGTTTGCCGTGTCCGCCGCCTCCTTGGCCAGCTGCAGCGAGGCGTTCGCCGCATCGGCATCCAGCCCGTGCTGCACGGCGCGCACCGCCATGCCGGTGAACTCGCGCGCCGCGCGCAGCATCGTGACACCGTAGAGCGCAATGAGTGTGGCCAACGGAATCGACCGCGCTACTTCGCTCGCCAGGGTCGCGACGAACACGCTGCCCAGAACCGGCACTGCCAGCCAGACGAACGAGCGCCCCACCAGGGACATGAAGAATGCGGCGATCGAGATGGAGCCACAGGCGAAGACCACATAGGCCGTCGCCGCTGCCCCTTCAAGGTACACGTAGATGCCCATGGAACTGACCATCCACATCAGGCCCGCCACCGCCGAGTTGATTTCGAGCTGACGTGTCACGTGATGCAGGTCGGTCTCGGTGAGCCGCGACACATCTTCATAGCGCCGCGAGATCAGTACCCGCCAGATGCCCACGCAGAGCCCGAGCGAGGCCGTGGCCACGGCCGCCGCATAGTGATGCCCGTAAAAACCGATGCCGGCGAGCACCGCAACCGCCACCAACTGCAGCGGCACGCTGCGCGACGAGTTGCGCAGTGACAGCCGCAGCAGCTCTCGCCGGACGGCTACCTCAGAGGTGGAGTCAGCACTCATCAGACCCAAAGGATACCGTGCAATCGAGGGCCCGGCGGCCCAAGAACCTGCCGCCTCGCGAGCCGCACGCGAAACCGGATTCATGCGGTGCCGCTACACAAGCCGGCCGTGGCACGCCTTGTACTTCTTGCCGCTGCCACAGGGACAGGGTTCGTTGCGCCCAACCTTCGGAACCTGGTCGGCCAACGCCAGCGTGGACGGACCGGGCTCTTCAGACACACTGCCATCCTCGTTCGGGTGCGTGTAGGTCACGTTGCTGATGCGCTCCGCGCGCTCCTCCAGCGCGACTGCCGCCTGCGCCACCTCTTCCTGGGACTGGATGCGCACGGTCATCAACATGCGTGTCACGTCCATCTTGACCACATCGAGCAACTGCGAGAACAGCTCGAACGCCTCGCGCTTGTATTCCTGTTTCGGGTTCTTTTGCGCGTAGCCACGCAGGTGGATGCCCTGGCGCAAGTAGTCGAGCGCGGCAAGGTGTTCACGCCAGTGCGAGTCGATCGACTGCAGCAGGACCATGCGCATGAAGGGCGTGAACTGCTCCAGCCCGACGCGCTCGACCTTCGCATCGAACGACACGCTCGCGGCCGCGACGACCTTCTCGACCACGTCTTCGTCGGTGATGGACGCGCTCTGGTCGACCTCTGCAACGAGCGGCACGTCGATCTGCCATTCGTCGTGCAGCACCTTTTCGAGACCGGGCAGCTCCCACTGCTCTTCGACACTGTTGGCGGGCACGAAGGTGCGCACCACATCCGTCATCGCGCTCTCGCGCAGGTTGTCGATCTGGGCCGACAGGCTCTGCGCTTCCAGGATGTCGTTGCGCTGCTGGTAGATGACCTTGCGCTGGTCATTGCTCACGTCGTCGTATTCGAGCAATTGTTTGCGCACATCGAAATTTCGGGCCTCGACCTTGCGCTGTGCGCTCTCGATGCTGCGCGTGACGATGCCGGCCTCGATGGCTTCACCATCAGGCATTTTGAGCCGCTCCATGATCGCGCGTACGCGGTCGCCGGCGAAGATGCGCATCAGCGAGTCGTCGAGCGACAGGTAGAAGCGCGATGAGCCCGGGTCGCCCTGGCGGCCCGAGCGGCCACGCAACTGGTTGTCGATGCGGCGCGACTCGTGGCGCTCGGTGGCGATGATGCGCAGCCCGCCCTGGACCTTGACCTGGTCATGCA
>CANJKD010000113.1 GCA_947474415.1 Burkholderiales bacterium
GATCTTCGCCATCGTCATCATCGGCTGGCTGGTCGGCAAGCTCCGGTGGCTCAGCCCGGCCTCAAGTGAGGCAAGTGAGGGCCGCGATGGCAACGGCAACGCCATCAAACCAAGCGATCCGGCCCGCGTGCTCGCGAACGCCGCCTACTACATCTTCGTGCCCGCGCTGCTGTTCCGCACCACCGCGCGAATCGAGTTCAAGACCATGCCCTGGGGCACGCTGGTGGCGGTGTTTGTGCCGCTGCTGGCCATGCTGACCGGCGTGTACGTCTGGCAGCGCCGCGCCAACCGCAGCGGCGCGCTGCCGGTGGCCGCACCCAGCGTGCGTGCGCTCTCGGCATCGTTCGGCAACACGGTGCAGGTGGGCATCCCGATGGCCGCCGCGCTGTTCGGCGAAACCGGCCTGGCCATCCACCTCGCGATCGTCAGCCTGCATGCGCTGGTACTGCTGACGCTGACCACGGCGCTGGTCGAACTCGACCTCGCGCATGCGCAACGCCGGCTCGGCGGCGCCGGCACGCACCTGGCGGCCGCACTGATCACCACGGCGCGCAGCACCATCATTCACCCGGTGGTGCTGCCGGTGCTGATCGGCCTCAGCTGGAACGCGCTTGGCCTGCTGCTGCCGGCCGTTGCCGACGAGATCCTGCAGACGCTGGGCCAAGCGGTGGTACCGCTGTGCCTGGTGCTGATCGGCATGTCGCTGGCCTACTACGGGGTGCAGGGCGCAGTGCGGGCTGCGATCTGGTTGTCAGCGCTGAAGCTGCTGCTGCTGCCAGCCCTGGTGCTCGCGGTGGCGCACTGGGGCTTCGCCCTCAGCGGCCTGCCACTCGCGGTGGTGGTGATGCTGGCCGCCCTGCCCATCGGCAGCAACGCGCTGATATTCGCGCAGCGCTACCGCGCACTCGAAGCTGAAGCCACCTCCGCCACGGTGTTCTCGACGCTCGCGTTCGTCGTGACAGCGCCGTTGTGGCTGGCGGTGTTGGGGTGGCTGGGCTGATGCGTGGGCCGCGACATCGCGACGATCCTCCAGGACCCCGTAGCGAGCCTGAACCCGTGCTTCACGGTCGCCTACCAGCTGATCGAAACCTTGCGCATCCACGAAGGCGGCAGCCAACGCGAATTGCGCACCCGCGCGCTGCAACTGCTGCGCGATGTCGAGATCCCCGACGCCGAAAGCCGCCTCGACGCCTACCCGCACCAGCTCCGCAGCGGCATGAGCCAGCGCGTGATGGTGGCGATTGCCATCGCCTGCAACCCGCGCCTGCTGATCGCCGACGAGCCCACCACTGCGCTCAACGTGACGATCAAGGCGCAGATGCTGGCGCTGCCGCTGAAGCTGCAACGCGAGCACGGCATGGCGCTGGTGCTGATCACGCACGACCTCGGCGTGGTCGCCGAAGTGGCGCAGCGCGTGGCGGTGCTGTATGCCGGCCAGGTGGCGGAAACGGCCAGCGTGCCGCAGCTGTTCGACGCGCCGCGCCACCCTTACACCGAGGCACTGTTGGCGGCGCTGGAAGGCGACCACGGCGTGCAGGCGCGTTGCTTCTTCCCATTGGCGCGCAACGCGGGCGCTGAACAAGCACTAGCCGGAATCCACCGGCTTCCTGATACCCAGGGCCCTGGTGCGCGCGCTCGACGCTGTGTCGTTCACGCTCGCGGCCGGCAAGACGCTGGCGGTGGTCGGTGAATCGGGCTGCGGCAAAAGCGCGCTGGCGCGCGAGCTGACGACGATCGAGCCCGCCACGAGCGGCACGCTGCTGCTGAACGGCGCCGACGTGACGCAGGCCGACACGGCGCTTCAGCGCCGCCTGCGCCAACGGGTGCAGATGGTGTTCCAGAACCCCTTCGCGAGCCTGACCCCGCGCAAGAAGATCGGCCACGCGCTTGAAGAGCCGCTGCTCATCAACACGCCGCTCGCCGCTGCCGAACGTGGCGAGAAGGCGCGCGCGATGATGGCACGCGTCGGCCTGCGCCCCGAACACCACGCGCGTTACCCGCAGATGTTCTCAGGCGGCCAGCGCCAGCGCGTGGCGATCGCCCGGGCGCTGATGCTGGCACCCAGGGTCGTGGTGCTCGACGAACCAGTATCGGCGCTCGATGTGTCGATCCAGGCCCAGGCGCTGAACCTGCTGATGGACCTGCAAGACGAAACGCGGGTCGCTTATGTGTTCATCTCGCACAACCTGGCGGCGGTGGAACTGATCGCCGACGAGGTGCTGGTGATGTACCTCGGCAAGGTGGTCGAACAGGCACCGAAGGCCGTGCGGTTCAGCACGCCGCGCCACCCGACCACGCGCGCGCTGCGCCGCCGAAGTGCCGGCGCTCGAAGCGCTGGGCCAAGGGCAGTTCGTGGCCTGCCACCGGTTGCACGAACTGGCCTGACGGGCCGGTGCCGGCCACGACGCATGGCCCCACGGGCAGGAAGCTGCGCGTCAAAATAGAATCTTGCCCTTCCGCTAGGCAATAGATATTTCTACCACCCAGCTCAAAGGAAAACCATGGCCACAACCCGCCGCACTTTCATGATGACCGTCGCCGCCACAGGCGCTGCGCTGACAGCCAAGCTCGCCATGGCCCAGGCCAAGCTCGACGAAAAAGACCCGCAAGCCGCTGCGCTCGGCTATGTGGCCGACACCACCAAGGCCGATGCCAAGAAGTACCCGAAGCACGAGGCCACTCAGCTGTGCGGCAATTGCGCGCTGTACCAGGGCAAGGCCGACGACGCTGCCGGCAACTGCCCGCTGTTCGCCGGCAAGCAGGTTTATGCCAAGGGCTGGTGCAGCGCCTGGGCCAAGAAGGCTTGAATGGTGCCCCTCGTCCGGCGGGTACGCCGGACGGTCCCCCGAGGGGACGGCCGCCCGGCTTGGGGCGGCCCGGCGCTCGGGCGGTTGGTGCCCCTCGTCCGTCACCCGGGCAGGCGAGCCACCGCGCCATGCTGCCATCCGTGGCCTGGTTTGCGACAATCGGGCGATGAACTCGACCGACCTGCAAGCCGTGATCGCCCACATGGGCGCAGCGGCTCGCGCCGCCAGTTCGCGCATGGCGGCAGCCTCCACCGCTTCGAAGAACACCGCGCTGATCGCGCTGGCCCGCCTGCTGCGTGAGCAACCCGCAGCGCTTCAAGCTGCGAACGCCAAAGACATCGCAGCCGCCACTGCTGCCAACCTGGCTGCGCCGCTGGTCGACCGGCTCAAGCTCACGGCCGCCATCGTCGAGACCGTCGCGCAAGGCTGCGAACAGATCGCCGCGATGCCCGACCCCATCGGCGAAATCAGCGGCCTGGCGCTGCGCCCCAGTGGCATTCAGGTTGGCCACATGCGCGTGCCGCTGGGCGTGTTCGGCATGATTTACGAGAGCCGGCCGAACGTGACGATCGAGGCCGCGTCGCTGGCCATCAAGAGCGGCAACGCCTGCATCCTGCGCGGCGGCTCGGAAGCGATTCATTCCAACCTCGCGCTGTGGAAGCTGGTGCAGGTCGCCCTCACCGAGGCCGGCCTGCCGCCCGATGCGGTGCAACTGGTGCAGACCACCGACCGCGCCGCCGTGGGCTTTCTTGTCGCCTCCCCCGAAGCCGTCGACGTGATCATCCCGCGCGGCGGCAAGGGGCTGATCGAACGCGTCTCGCGCGAGGCGAAGGTGCCGGTCATCAAGCACCTCGACGGCAACTGCCATGTGTACGTTGACGCCAGCGCCGACCTGGAACTGGCGCTGCGCGTGACCGACAACGCGAAGACGCAGAAGTACAGCCCGTGCAACGCGGCCGAATCGCTGCTCGTGCACGAAGCCATCGCGCCGGCCTTTCTGCCGCGCATCGGCGCGCTGTTCGCGGCCAAGGGCGTCGAGATGCGCGGTGACGCGGCCGCGCTCGCGCTGCTGCAGGCGCTGCCCGGCGCCACGCTCGTACCGGCCACCGAGCAAGACTGGGCCGAGGAATACCTGGCGCCAGTCATCAGCGTGGCCGTGGTCGCCAGCCTCGATGGGGCAATAGCCCACATCAACCGCTTCGGCTCGCACCACACCGACGCCATCCTCACCGACTCGCACACGAACGCGATGCGCTTTCTGCGCGAGGTCGATTCGGCCAGCGTGATGGTGAACGCTTCCACCCGCTTTGCCGACGGCTTCGAATACGGCCTGGGCGCCGAGATCGGCATCAGCACCGACAAGTTCCACGCCCGCGGGCCGGTCGGCATCGAGGGGCTCACGTCGCTGAAGTGGGTCGTGCTCGGGCACGGCGAGGTGCGCAACTGATGCGCTTGTGCACGTTGCACCTGCAGCACCGCGCCGTCGCATGACCCGCCACACCGACCCGCGCCGTGCGCTGGTGCTGTTTTCCGGCGGACAAGACTCCACCGCCTGCCTGGCCTGGGCGCTGGCCCGCTACGCCCACGTCGAGACCATCGGCTTCGACTACGGCCAGCGCCACTTGATCGAACTCGAATGCCGCATGGATGTGCGCGCGGCGCTGCAGGCCGAGTTCCCGCTGTGGGGCCACCGGCTGGGTGCCGACCACCTGATCGACCTGTCGGTGCTCGGCCAGATTTCCGACACAGCGATGACCGACGCGCGCGCCATCGAGCTGAACGCGCAAGGCATGCCCAACACCTTCGTGCCGGGGCGCAACCTGCTGTTCTTCAACTTCGCTGCGGCCATCGCGTACCGAAGGGCCCTGAGCGTGCTGGTGGGCGGCATGTGCGAGACCGACTTTTCAGGCTACCCCGATTGCCGCGACAACACGCTGCGCGCCTTGCAGGTCGCGATCAGCCTCGGGCTCGATGCCCCGATGACGCTCGAGACGCCGCTGATGTGGCTCGACAAGGCGCAGACCTGGGGGCTGGCAGAGGAACTGGGTGGCGATGCACTGATCGACCTGACGGTCGAATACACCCACACCTGCTACCTCGGCGACCGCAGCCAGCGCCACGAGTGGGGCTACGGCTGTGGCCTGTGCCCGGCCTGCGACCTGCGGCGCAAAGGCTACGACGCCTGGGTTCGCAGCTGAAGCCGCTGCCCGTCGCGCTGCACCTCGCACTGTGCCTGGCACCGGGTTCGGTACAAACCGCTGCCGTAGAGTGCAGTCCGTGACCACACCGCAAATCATTCTCTGGGCCGGCGCCGCCGTGCTGCTGTTCTGGGCCATCGGCGCCTACAACCGCCTGGTGCGGCTGCGCGGCGCCATCGTGCGCCAGTTCGTGCCGGTGGAATCGCAGCTCACCAAGCGCCAGGGCTTGCTGGCGCAACAGCTCGATGCGCTCGGGCCGGTGCTGCTGAACGCCACGCCCCGGCTCGATGCGCTGCGCGCCGCGTGCCAGCAATGCAGCGCCGCGTGCAGCCACGCCAAGGTCAGGCCCGGCGCGGTGGGCGCGATCACGAGCCTGCGACTGGCCGACGAGATTCTGGGCGACGCACGCGCGCGCCTGCCGGTACAGACGTTGACCGGCGTCGACCTGTCGGCACTGAACGCCCAACTCGCCGCCGCCGACACCACGCTGGCCTTCGCGCGGCACCAGTTCAACGCGGCCGTGATCGAGTACAACGATGCTGTGCGACAGTTCCCCACCCTGCTCATCGTCGGTCTGTTCGGGTTCCGTGCAGCGGGCACGTTTTGAAGTTCAAGCCCGTCCCCTCTACACCCATGCCTGAGACGCCCCAGCAGCTGCGCGACGCCGCGCGTGAGCGCGGCCGCGACGCCGCGGACCACCTGTCGCGCGTCAACGGTGCCCTGGGCCTGCAGGCTGCCGTGCTGGCCTTGTTGGTACCCGCCGGAAGCGGCCGCGCAGGGCTTGCCTGGCAGGTGGAAACGCAGGCCACCACGGGCGCTGCGGCGTTGCGCGAACACATCGACCACCTGCCACCTGCCGCCCGCCTGCCCTGGCTCGACGTTCTGCTGGTGCGCCTGCGCGGCCAGGCGCTCACATCACGCCAGGCCACGCTGGAAGCCACCCGCCGCGTGATGGCGGCGCGCGGCACGGTGCGGCCGATCGACCGGCTGCACTGGCTGCTGATGCGCCAACGCCTCGGCGAAGCCTCGGGCGCCACTGCGCACACGGCCGCGCAGTCCGACCTGTCGCACCTGCCGCCCACCGATGTGCTGGCGGTGGTGCGCTACTGCGCCTTCCTGTCGCGCATGGTGCCGGTCGAAGCGCATGACGACACGAACGCCCCCGAGGTGGCGGCGGCCGACGCGGCCGCCGGCGCCGCCTGGTACACGTCGGCCATGGCACGCTGGGAGCCGCACAACCGCATCCCGCCCTGCGCGCCGCCCGACAGCGACGGACTGGTGCAGGCGCTGCAGGAACTGCAGGCCCTGGCCTGGATGCAGCGGCCGGTGCTGGCGCGCGACTGGGTCACCGCCGCTCTGCAACACAGCCCCCACGGCCGCCTGGCCGACTCCGCCGCCGATGCCTTGCGGCTCAGTTGCGCGCTGCTCGAATCGCCCTTGCCACCGGAACTCGAACGCCACTACCGGGGCGCCGCCGAAGCGCTGCCGCCATGATGGTTTCAATCGCCCGCTCGTTCGTCCGTGCCGCTTGTCTCGCCGGCGTGCTGGTGGGCACTGCACACGCGCAAGATGCTCCGAGGGTGCAGATGCTGCGCCTGCGCAGCCTGGCCGCCGCCTGCGCGCCATGCCATGGCACCGATGGCCATGCGGTGGCAGGTGCCACGTTGCCAGGGCTGGCCGGCATGCCGGCCAGCGACTTCACGGCGCAGATGACCGGCTTCAAGAGCGGCGCGCGGCCGGCCACCGTGATGACACAACTGGCGCGCGGCTTCAGCGATGCGCAGATCGAGCAGATGGCGCGCTTCTTCGCCGCGCAGCCGAAGTGAGAACCTCTGAACCTGGATTGCGCAGTCGACCGCTTCCCTCCACTGGCAACGCCGCATGAACACCCCGACTTGTACCCACGACCACGTTCACCGGTTGGGTGAGGGCGCGACGCGCCCGATGGCGCCGCGCTGCGGCACGCTGGCCGCGTCCAACTGCGGAATCTAGCTCGATGCGCCTGCACCGCCGAGACCTGCTGAAGACCACCGGCGCGCTCGGTGCGCTGGCCTTGTCCGGCTGCGCGGCGCCCTTTGTGGTCGCGCCGGGGTCGGGCGGCGCAGCCCGCGTGCTCGTGGTGGGCGGCGGCCACGGCGGGGCCACGGCGGCGAAGTA
>CANJKD010000114.1 GCA_947474415.1 Burkholderiales bacterium
AAGATGTTGTTTGTGTTGCGGCTTGCACTCGCCGACACAGCTTGCCGCGATTGACGCGGCGGGCCGGTGCCCCGTCAGCTCAGGATGAGCTTGACACCGACCCGGGCCAGGATCGCGGCGATCGCCATCCGCAGCAGGCCTTCAGGTGCCGTGGTGCTGAAGTGCGAACCGATCAGCACGCCTGGCAGCGAACCCGGCAGCAACATGCCAAGCAGCGCAAGGTTGACGTTGCCGAGCAGCAGGTGCCCGGTACCGGCCACCACGGTGAGCGGCACGGCATGGGTGATGTCGGTACCCACCAGGCGCGCCGGCGTCATGCGCCGTGGATACAGGCAGACCAGCATCACGGTGCCCAAGGCGCCCGCACCGACCGACGTCAGCGTCACCAGGAGGCCCAGAATGACCCCGGCGATGACCGTCAGCGCTGGCTGCGCACGCCGGAACGCTTGCGGCGTTTCGGTACGTCGCGACTGCGCATTGGCGTGCATGCGCTGCGTGAACAACATGGCGAGCGAGGTCATGAGCCAGCCGTTCGTGACCCGACCAGCACCGCTGAAGTGCAAGCACAGCAGCGTGGCCACCGCCATGGGCAGGCTGCCCAGCGACAGGCGCCGCACCACCTGCCAATCGACGCCCACGCGACTGTGGTGCATGGCGCCGCCGGCCATCTTGGTGATGGCGGCGAACCACAGGTCGGTGCCCACTGCGACCGCCGGCGCAGTGCCGAACAGCAGCACCAGGATCGGCGTCATCAGCGAGCCGCCGTCCACCCCGGTGAGGCCGACCAACCCGCCGACGCCAAAGCCGGCCAGCGCGTTGAGCCAGTCAATCAGGCAATCAGGCCGCGCTCGATCAGGTGCGTGATGACCAGGCTGGCGCTCTGCTCTGCCGTCAGCGCGAGCGTGTTGACGCAGAGGTCGGCCTGCTCCGGCGCTTCATACGGCGAGCTGATGCCGGTGAAGTTGGCCAGCTCGCCGCGCCGCGCCTTGCCGTACAGGCCTTTCACGTCGCGGCTCTCGGCCACGGCCAGCGACGTGTCGACATAGATCTCGACAAACTCGGCTTCGCCCACGAGCGAGCGCGCCATCGCACGTTCGGCGCGGAACGGCGAGATGAAGGCCGTCAGCACGATCAGGCCGGCATCGACCATCAGGCTCGCCACTTCGGCGACGCGGCGGATGTTCTCGACCCGGTCGGCCTCGGTAAAGCCGAGGTCGCGGTTCAGGCCGTGGCGCACGTTGTCGCCGTCGAGCAGGTAGGAATGGCGGCCCATGGCATGCAGACGCTTCTCGACCAGGTTGGCGATCGTGCTCTTGCCGGCACCCGACAAGCCGGTGAACCACAGCACCACCGGCTTCTGACTTTTCAGCCGGGCCCGAGCGGCCTTGTCGATATCGATGTGCTGCAGGTGGATGTTGTGCGAGCGGCGCAGCGCGAAGTGCAGCATGCCAGCGCCGACCGTTTTGTTGGTCATGCGGTCGACGAGGATGAAGCCGCCGGTGTCGCGATTCACGCTGTAGGGGTCGAAGGCCACCGCGCGGTCGAGCGAGATGTTGCACACGCCGATCTCGTTGAGATCGAGCTTCTTCGCCGCCAAGTGCTCCATCGTGTCGACGTTGACCTTGTACTTCGGCTCGGTCACGGTGGCGCTGACCGTGCGCGTGCCGAGCTTGAGCAGGTAGGGCCGGCCCGGCAGCATGGCATCGTCGCTCATCCAGACGACGGTGCACTCGAACTGGTCGGCCACCTCGGCCGGCGCGTCGGCCGCAGAGATCACATCGCCGCGCGAGATGTCGATCTCGTCTTCGAGCGTCAGCGTGACCGACTGGCCGGCCACGGCCTGCGGCAGGTCGCCGTCCAGGGTCACGATGCGTGCGACGCGGCTCTCGCGCCCCGAAGGCTGCACGCGGATGCGGTCGCCGGGGCGCACGCTGCCGCTGGCGATCAAGCCGCAGAAGCCACGGAAGTCGAGGTTGGGTCGGTTCACCCATTGCACCGGAACCCGCAGCGCCCCGGACTGCAGGCGCGACTCGTCGATCTCGCAGGTTTCGAGGAAGCCCATCAGCGTGGGGCCGCGGTACCAGGGCGTGCGCTCGCTGGGCGCCGTCATGTTGTCGCCCTTCAACCCCGACAAGGGGATCGAGGTGATGTCGGCCAGGCCGATCTGCGCCGCGAACTCGCGGTATTGCTCGTCAACGCGCTTGAAGACGCTCTCGGAGAAGTCGACCAGGTCCATCTTGTTGATCGCCAGCACGACCTTGCGGATGCCGATCAGGTTCACCAGGTAGCTGTGGCGGCGGGTTTGCGTGAGCACGCCCTTGCGCGCGTCGATCAGGATCACCGCAACATCGGCGGTGGAGGCACCGGTGATCATGTTGCGTGTGTACTGCTCGTGCCCCGGCGTGTCGGCGACGATGAATTTGCGCAGTTCGGTGCTGAAGAAGCGGTAGGCCACGTCGACCGTGGTGCCCTGCTCGCACTCGGCCGACTGGCCGTCGACGAGCAGCGCGAAGTCGATGTCGCCGCCTTGCTTGCACCACTTCTTGGAGTCGGCCTCGATGGCGGCGAGCTGGCCTTCGCACAGCATCTTCGAGTCGTAGAGCAGGCGACCGATGACGGTGCTCTTGCCGTCATCGACCGAGCCACAGGTGATGAAGCGCAGCAGGCTCTTCGTCTCGTGCAGCTGAAGGTACTGTTCGATGTCGGTGGCGATGAGGTCGGAGACGGGTGCCATGTCAGAAATACCCCTCTTGCTTTTTCTTCTCCATCGAGGCGGCACTGTCGTGGTCGATCATGCGGCCCTGGCGCTCGGAGGTGCGGGTCAGCAGCATCTCCTGGATGATGTCGACCAGCGTGGCGGCCTCGGACTCGACCGCGCCCGACAGCGGGTAGCAGCCCAGCGTGCGGAAGCGCACGCTCTTGATCATCGGCACCTCGCCGGGGCGAAGCAGCATGCGGTGATCGTCGACCATGATCAGCGTGCCATCGCGGTCGACCACCGGCCGCGGCGCAGCGTAGTAGAGCGGCACGATCGGAATGCTTTCGAGGTGAATGTATTGCCAGGTGTCGAGCTCGGTCCAGTTGCTGATCGGGAACACGCGAATCGATTCGCCGGGGTGCTTGCGGCCGTTGTACAGGTGCCAAAGTTCGGGCCGCTGGCTCTTCGGGTCCCAGCGGTGTTGCGCGCTGCGGAACGAGAAGATGCGCTCCTTGGCGCGCGACTTCTCTTCATCGCGGCGCGCACCGCCGAAGGCCGCGTCGAACCCGTGAGCGTCGAGTGCCTGTTTCAGGCCCTGCGTCTTCCACATGTCGGTGTGCATCTGCGAGCCGTGGTCGAAGGGGTTGATGCCCATCGCTTCCGGGTTCTTGTGCACGAGCAACTCCATGCCAAGCTCGCGCGCCATGCGCTCGCGAAACTCGTACATGGCTCGAAACTTCCAGGTGGTGTCCACGTGCAGCAACGGGAACGGCGGCGGCGCCGGGTAGAAGGCCTTGCGCGCGAGGTGCAGCATCACCGCGCTGTCCTTGCCGATGGAATACAGCATCACGGGCTTGTCGGCCTCGGCAACCACTTCCCGCATGATGTGGATGCTCTCGGCTTCGAGGCGCTGGAGGTGGGTGAGTCGGGTCGATGGTTCCATGATGGCGTCGGTCGGCATGGGGTCGGGGCACGCAGCCAGCGCAACTAGCGTGCCGCAGGGGCAAATCAGTATCGCTGAAGGCTGCTGCACCGCAGGCTCGAAGACCCGGTATGCGTGCACTTGTCACACATCGGTCTTAGGGATGGCCGCAGCCTCGGGGGCCATGGTAAAAACCGGTGCCGCAAGTGCAGGCTGGCCGGCAAAGCACATGATCGGCCCGGGCGCCGGGCTGGCACCCACAGGACCTTCCATGACCGACGACCGACTGAATGACCCCGCCCTGCTCGACGCGGTGATCCGGATCGCGGGCGCTGCCGGCGACGTGATCATGGCCGTCTACGCCACCGACTTCGCGGTCCGCGGCAAGTCCGATGCGTCGCCTGTCACCGAAGCCGACGAACGGGCCGAAGCGGTGATCACGCAAGGCCTGCGCAGCCTTGCGCCTGGTGTGACTATCGTGGCCGAAGAGGCCGTGGCCGGCGGTGACCAGCCCGAGGTCGGCCGGTGGTTCTGGCTCGTCGACCCGCTCGACGGCACCAAGGAATTCATCAATCGCAACGGCGAGTTCACCGTCAACATTGCGCTCGTGCGCGACGGCGAGCCGGTGCTCGGCGTGGTGCTCGCGCCGGCCATCGGGCGCCTGTTCGCGGGCGTGAAGGGGCGAGGTGCCTTCGCGGTCGAGGGCACCCTACGCAGCGCCATTCGGTGCCGCGCGGTTCCACCCGAAGGGCTCACCGTGGTGGCGAGCCGGTCACACGGCGATGCGGCGGCACTCGACGCATTTCTAGCGGGCCGAAAAGTGGCGCTGACGAGCAACGCCGGCTCCTCGTTGAAGCTGTGCCTGGTGGCAGCTGGTGAGGCCGATCTGTACCCCCGGCTCGGGCGCACCATGGAGTGGGACATTGCCGCCGGGCATGCCGTGCTCAGTGCTGCAGGCGGCCGCGTCGACATGCTCGACGGCGCCGCGTTGCGCTATGGCAAACCGGGTTTCGATAACCCGCACTTCGCGGCCACCGGGCTGGCAGCGTGCTGAGACGCGCTTGAATCGGCACCCCTCGAACAAAGGGGGTGACTTCGGCATTGCTTCGCATTTTCGCGTATTTCGCGACAGATCGTGGCGAGTTGCGAACGATAAGATCACCAAGTCAACGACAGTTTTCAGCCCAGCCCGTCGGCGAAGGCTGGGCCTCCATGTTGTCCTGATGTTTCCTGCACGCCCGGAAAACTGTGTCGACGCCGACGCAGACTTCCATCGAAAGAGTTTCAGATGAGCATCAACCACATCGTTTTCATCGTGATGGACAGCTGCCGGTACGACAGCTTCACGGCGGCGAATACGCCCAACATCGACCGCCTCGGGCAGGCCGAGCGGCGCTATTCGTATGCGTCATGGACAGGCCCTTCGCACCACGCATTCGCGATGGGCATGCTGCCGCATACCAGCCCGAAGGACGTGTTCGCCTCCGAGGTCTACAAAGACGAATACGCGCTCTGGAAGGACCGCACCGGCAACCCCGACATCGCCTTCAAGGAATTCCTGCCCGACCTCTCGTTGCCCAAGGTCTTGCGCCAGCTCGGCTACCGCACGGTGGCCAAGGTGTCGATGCCGGTGCTGAACAAAAACACCTTGCTGAGCCGCGATTTCGATGACTACAAGCTGATGGGCAACCACAACGACTTCGCCGGCATGATCAAGGAGATGGAGTTCCCCGACGGCGAGCCTCACTACTATTTTCTGAACCTCGGCGAGACGCACTACCCCTACATGCTTTCGGGGGCGAACCTGCCGCACATCTCGGGCCTGCATGGCGCACTCAAGGGCATGGACGACGCCGATGTCGCGCATGCCACGGCCGGCAGGCAAAGCTTCGACCCCGGCCAGATGGAAATGCTGCGCCAGCAGCAGGTGAAGTGCGTCGAGTACATCGATGGGCAGATCGGCCGGCTGATGGCGATGGCGCCGGAAAACACCCACTTCATCGTGACGGCTGATCACGGCGAACTGTTCGGCGAAGACGGCTACTTCGGCCACGGGCCGATCATGCACGAGAAGTGCTTTGAAGTGCCTTTCGTCGAAGGCCGCCTCGGCTGACGCGGCACCGCACAAGGACGTATCGCTGTCGATGGCCGCCCCCTTATTTCTGCTGGCACCACCGAGGTCATACACCTCGCTCATGAACGCCATGCTCGGGCAGCATCCACAGGCCTTCGGCCTGCCGGAGCTCTGTCTGTTCAACGTCGAGCGACTGATGGAGATGTGGGTTCGCACCAGTGACGAAATGGGCAACGACGCCAAGACGCGCCACGGCCTGTTGCGCGCCGTGGCCGAGATCTATTCCGGCGAGCAGTCGATGGACAGCGTGAAGATGGCGACCCATTGGTGTGCCGCTCGGCAGGGCCACACCACGGCGGAGGTCTATCAGGAACTGGTGGCCAAGATCCACCCGCTGGTGGCGGTGGAAAAGAGCCCCGCGTACACCATCGACATCAAACGCTTGCGCCGGATCAAGAGCGCCTTTCCGGATGCACGCTATCTGCATTTGACACGCCACCCGGTGGGGCAATGCAAGTCGGTGATGAGCTTGTACGAGGGCACGTTCGCGCTGTTCGTCAACTCGATCGAGTTCCTCGAAGACCGGGCGATCATCGAGCCGCAGTTTGCCTGGCACGACTTCAACATCAACATCCTCGACTTCCTCGACGAGATACCCGCCGATCGGCAAATTCGGGTGCGTGGCGAAGACATGATGAGCGACCCGCCGAAGTATCTCGGCATGATTTGCCGATGGCTGGGCCTGCGTGACGATGCCGAGGCGATCAACCAGATGATGCATCCCGAACGCTCGCCGTTTGCCTGTTTCGGCCCGCTGGACGCGATGTTCGGCAACGACCCCAACTTTCTTGCCGGCCCGACATTCAGACCCCACGTGGTGAAAATGCCTTCGCTCGACAAGCCGGTGCCCTGGCGCGAAGACGGCAAGGGCCTGCGCCCCGAGGTGATTGCGCTGGCGCACGAGTTGGGGTATTGAACAGCCCATGAGCAACCCACCCGCCAAACCCGCATCACCGCGCCAGAAGATCGGCCCGATCGAGGGCGACCCGGTCACCACCAACCCCGACCTCGACAAACTCGGCCCCGCCCAGCGCGGGCTGCGTGACGGCCTGTTGCGGGAGTTCAAGGCCCGCAAGGCGAAGAAGTTCGTCGAGAAACAGGTCCAGTACATCAACGCCAACCGGCAGGTTGCCGAAGGCATCAAGATCCTGTTCGACGAGCACGGCCAGGCGCCTGCGAATGCGCCGATCGAAGACATCATCGACGAGCGCCACCAGCTCGAATACCAGATCCGGTGGTTCGAGGCGATGGTGCTCGAACTGCAGACCCGCCTGCTGCGTGTGCATGAGATCGAGGCCTTGGCGCTCGACGTTCTCGAACGCTCGCCTCTTGACTGATGCACCCACTGAACTCTATGCGCACCCGTCGACTGCTTCACATCTGCCTGCCTGTCTGGCTGCTG
>CANJKD010000115.1 GCA_947474415.1 Burkholderiales bacterium
CATGGTCGTCCTCTGCGGCTCAGCACAGGCCGTTGGGCTGGTACAGCACCACCCGGCTGCCGGACTCGTCGAAATTGAAGGGCACATGGATCAGCTGCGACAGCGCTTCGCGCACCGTCGGCTGGTTTTCGGGCTTGACGAACAGCAGCATGAAACCGCCGCCGCCCGCGCCGAGGATCTTTCCGCCGATGGCACCGGCATCGCGCGCGGTCTGGTAGATCTGGTCGATCTCATCCGTCGACACTTTGTCGGAGAGCTGCTTCTTGCACAGCCAGGCCTGGTGCAGCAGGTCGCCGAACTCCTCGATCGGCCGCTTGCAGTGGTGCAGGATCTTCACCGCCTCTTCCACCATCTCACGCATGCGCGTCAGCTCGGCCTCGCGGTTCTTCAGGTTGGCGATCTGCGCGCCCGCCACTTCGGAGGCAATGCGCGAGAAGCCGGTGAAGCACAACATCAGGTGCTTCTGCAGTTCCTTCAGGCGCGCCTTCTTGACGATGACGGGCGACACCTGGAACGCGCCGCTGCGCATGAACTCGATGCGGTTGAAGCCGCCGTAGGCTGCGGCGATCTGGTCTTGTGAGCCGACGTTCTCGCCGATGATGTCTTGCTCGATGTGGATCGCGTCGCGCGCCAGCTGGTCCTTCGACACATACGAGCCCTTCATCGCCGCCAGCGCATGCACCAGGCCGACCGTGAACGACGAGCTCGAGCCGAGGCCCGAGCGCGCCGGCAGGTCGCCGTCGTGGTGGATCTCCAGTCCCTTGGTCGGGTTCGCCCAGCCGAGCACGCCGCGCACCGCCGGGTGCTTGATCTCGTCCCAGTGGCGCACGTTCTCGATCGCCGAGTAGACGATGCGGTGCTTGTAGTCGAAGAACGGTGGCAGCTGCCGGCAGGTGATGTAGCAGTACTTGTCGATCGTGGTCGACAGCACCTCGCCGCCATGGGCTGCGGCCCAGGTCGGGTAGTCGGTGCCGCCACCGAAGAACGAGATGCGGAAGGGGGTGCGCGTGATGATCATGGTGCAGACCTCAGGCGGCGATGGAGGTGGCGACGGCAGCGGCGAAGGACGCGACCACGGAACGCGGGCCGCTGGCGACGCTTGCAACACCTGCAACACCTGCAACACCTGCAACGCTACCCACCGCCGCAGCGGGCTGCGGGCGGTACAGGTGGCGCGGCTCGACCGCATCGATCGGCAGGCGCAGCTCGGCCTGCAGTGTGCGGGCCACGGTACGTTCGGCGAGCGTGGTCTCGACCTTGCGCAGCACCAGCCGCATGAAGGCGGCGCCTTCGCGGGCGCATTCCTTCAGCTGCAGGTCGAGGTAGCTGGAACGCTCGACCTGGAAGCGGTGCTCGAACCAGCCGAGGTACCAGAACCATTCGGTGTAGTAGATCCACGAGTTCTCGTTCATCGCCCGCACATGGGTCGGGTCTTGCCAGGCGGTGGGCGCGTGCTCGTAGGGCACTTCGATGTGGAACTCGCCATCCGTCGTCAGCAAGCGCAGGCAGTTGCCCATCAGCGCCGGCAGGTCGCTCACGTGTTCGAGCACGTTGTTCGCGTTGATCACGTCGATGCTGCCTTCTTCCAGGCGCACCGGCCCGGTGTTCGCGGCTTGCGCCTGATAAGGCAGCGCGAGCGGCGCCGACAGGTCGAGCAGCAGGTCAGGCAGGGTGCGGGCGAGCACGTCGAGGTTGAGCCAGCCGCTTTGGTAGTCCTTGCCCGAACCGAGGTTGATGCGCTGCGGCCGCCAGGCTTGCGTGGGCCGGCGCTCGTGGTGCGCCACCGTGAAGGCAGCGCCGAAGGCCAGCAGGTCGGCATAGGCCTCGATCGGGTCGGCCTGCTCGAAGCGTTGCAGCGCTTCGCGCGCCACGGCATAGAACTCGGGCGTGCCGAAGTCTTGCGTGAAGAATTGTTCGAGCTGTTCGCCCTCGAGCCAGAACACGCTGTCTTCGAAGGCCGGGTGCGGCAACGTCTGTGCCGTGCGTTCGGAAATGACCGGCGTGCCCAGCGACAGGCAATGCGCGACGCGCGCCTGCTCGAAGCGGCTGCTCTCGTAGAAGTGCGCGTTGACCACGGCCTTCGCCTGCAGGATGAACTGGTCACGCTCGGGGCCATAGATCGCGCTGTCGAACATGGCCACCGACAAACCGGTGGCCTCAACGCGGTCGAGCCAGGCGCGGCGGCGCTCGTTCATGCTGCCGATGAACAGCAGGTCGATCGGGCGCTCTTCGAGCGGCAGGGCCTCGGTGGGCGTCAGGTAGGGCGCGTGCAGCAGCGGCACCACCGGCACGTCGTCGAGGCAGGTGGCGTACGCGGCGCGGTTGTCGGCGTCGTAGTCGACCACGGCCGAGCTGGCGAGCAGCTTCAGGTAGTCGGCCGAGACCTTCGCCCCGCCCTCGCCCAGCTGCTCTAGGTTGACGAAGACGCAGGCGTGGCGCTCGCGCTGCGAAGCGTCGAAGCCGAGGTGCGCGCCGAACACGAAGTTCAGCGCGTCGTGCCGCAGCCGGTTCTTCGCCAGGCTGACGTTCGCGCCGAGGCGTTGGGCCTGGTAGCGGAAGTAGCGCGCGGGATCGAGCAGGCCGAGTGAATGCACATAGCCCACCGGCTGCTGGATACACAGGTGAATCTCGGGGAGCTTGCTCATGAACGCACCTTGGGTCGAAAGGGTGGGCGAAACTCGCCCGGTGCATTCAGCTTAATTTCGCGTCTGGAAATCTAAAGCCCGATGAGGGCCCGGTTTGCGGCGCAAATGGGCGCTTCGAGCAGCCGAGTCCAACTCACCACCGCAGAGGCGCAGAGAACGCAGAGTTGCGCAGAGGAATTCAATGCAAAGGTCTCTCTCTGCGGTTCTCCGCGTTCTCTGCGCCTCTGCGGTGCGTGAGTTCGCTCGTTCTCTTCGCAATGAAAAGTCAGCGCTTCGCGGGCAGGTGCTCGGGTGCCAGGCCGGCCACGGCGCGGGCCCACATGCGCCGATAGAGCGCCTCGATGTCGCGCGCGAAGGCCACGCCGTCGAACAGCGGGCTGGCGCTTCGCTGACCCGCGAGGTGCGCGCGCAGGGCAGCGCGCCGGGGTGAGTCGCCGGCCAGCGCGAGCACCTGTTCGACGTAGCCGGCCGCGCTGTCGCAAACCAGTTCGTCCAACCCCACCTGGTGCAGCAGGCTGGCGGCCACGCGCTGCGCGAAGGTGGCGCCGCGCAGCGTCACCACCGGCACGCCGACCCACAGCGCTTCGCCGGCCGTGGTGTGGGCATTGCAGGGCCAGGCGTCGAGGTAGATGTCGGCACAGGCAAGGCGACTCAGATGCTCCTGCAGCGGCAACAGGGGCGCGAACGCGAGGCGCTCGGGGGCGATGCCGCGTTCGCGCGCGGCTGCGGTCAGGCGCGTCTGCACGTTGGCGTTCCATTGCAGCAGCCAGAGCACGGAGCCCGGCACGGCATGCAGCAGTTCGCACCAGCGGTCGAACACCTCGGCCGAGATCTTGTACGACTGGTGGAAGCCGCACAGCAACAACGCGCCCTCCGGCACGCCCCAGTCGGCGCGCGTTGACGGCAGTGGCAGCGCGCGCTGTGCGTCGTTCGGCTGGTAGCAGTTCGGCAGCTGCGCGATCTGCTCGCTGAAGTTCACGGCATCGGCCAGCGGCGAGACGATCTCGTCGCCGATGAAGTAGTCGATGAAGGGCGCGCCGCTGGAACCGGGGAAGCCGAGCCAGGTCACCTGCAGCGGTGCGGGGCGCTGCGCCAGCACCGGCAGCAGTGTGTCGAAGGTGGCGCCCTTCAGGTCGATGAGGATGTCGATTTGGAGATCGCGCACGCGCTGCGCCATGGCTTCCACGCTGCAACCGCGCAGCTCCTCGAAGTGTTCGCTCGATGCCTTGATGCGCTGGCGCGTGGCGCTGTTGTCGTCCGGGCCGGTGGAAAACAGCGTGACCTCGAAGGCGCTGCGGTCGTGGTGCTCCAGCATCTGCACCATCAGCTGGCTGGTGGCGTGCAAGTGGAAGTCGGCCGACAGATAGCCGATGCGCAGGCGCCCGCGATGCTCCCTCGCCGGGCGGCGCGGCAAGGCGCGCACACCGCGCTGCACATGCAAGGCGTAGTGGTGCGCCACCTTCAGTTGCTCGGCCGGGTCGTCCACCAGCACGGCATGCGGGAACGGGCCGGTTTCCATCGGCGTCTCGGGCGGCAATTCGTGCAGCTTGGCGCGCAAGCCCGCGAGCGCGTCGTCGGCTTCGGCCCAGCGGCAGGCCTCGCGCTCCAGGAACGCGAGCTGGGCGCGTGCCGCCAGGTCGCTGCTGCCCACCCCCAGCTGCACGGCGGTGCGCACGCATTCGGCGGCCTCGGCGCGCAGGCCCAGGTCCTTGAACGACATGCCGAGGCGAAAGTGCGAGATGGCGTCGTCGAGCTTCAAGGCCAATGCATCGAAGAAGGACTTGATCGCCTCGGCGTGCCGCTGGCAGCGCTGCAGCGCAATCGCCAGCGCCACATGGTGGGCGTTGTCGCGTGGCACGTCGGCGGGCAGCGCGCTCAGGCATTCGACCGCCTCGGCGGCGCGGCCCAGCCCGATCAGCGCATGGGCTTCGAGGGTGTAGGCCAGGGCCGCACGCGGGTGCGCCTTGCGCAGACTGCGGGCGCGCTTCACCGCCTCAGGTGATCGGCCGGCCTTGATCAGCGCGTGGGCAGCGGCCAGGGCATAGGCATCGTCAGCCTGGAAGGTGGCGGCCTGCTCGAAGGCGGCTGCGGCCATCGACCAGTTGTCGCGGCGCGCGTGTTCCTGGCCGGCCTGCCAGCGCTGATGGGCCTTGGCGTGGGCGCGGGCATGGGTGCCCGCAGCGGCAGGGGAACCGGGGCCGGCAGGGTTCGGAAGTTCGAGCGCCATGTTGCGTGGGCGGATGCGGGGGTGTGCGCCGCGTCGGCCCGAAGTGGAAGGGTGTGGCGAGCGTAGTCGCGCGCGGCTGCGGCCGAGACGTGGAAATGCGCCGGCTTCACGGGCCAGTTCAGGCGCCGATGCGTTCAACCACCCTTCGCAGAAGACGGAGCATTTTGAATGAGCTCCCTCTCCCCAAAGGGGCGAGGGAGCAACACGGCTGGCGCTAGGACGCGCGCAACGCCGCCTCGTGCTCACGCCACAACCGGGCTTGCACCTCGTCGCCCAGGCCGGCATGCAACACGGCCAGGTTGTGCGCCGCGAGGAAGCTGCCCCGGCCCTGCACCGTGTCTTGCAACTGTGGCTGCTCGCCGATCTCGATCGCACGCAGCCAACTCGATTCGATCATCGGCAGCAGTTCGCCGGCACGTGCGGGCTCGGTGGCGGCCCAGCCGAGCAGCAGGTCCCCGAGGGTGAAGAAGAAGTCGGGCGAGGCCGGCCAGCGGGCCATTTCGGCATCCGCCAGCGCCACCGCCGCTTCGAAGCGGCCGAGCTTCTTCAAGGTGAAGAGTGCGCGCAACACGAGGTCGTGGCGCCAGGCCGCGTGCTGCCCGGTACGCGCCAGCGCCTGTTCATAGTGCGGGGCAGCGGCCTCGAACTTGGTACGCACTTCCAGCTCCTTGCCGAGTTGGTAGCGCAGGTAGGCGTCTTCCGGTTCGGCGGCGAGGGCCAGACCGAGCAACTGCTCATTGCGGCCGCGCTTGGCTTCCATTTGCGCACCCCGATAGCCATCGTGGGCCACCGCCAGCGCCAGGCGCTGGCGCGGCAGCACCGACACCGGTTGTTCGTGCACCCTGCCCGCATAACGCACGCCCCGAGGCAGCACGCGCGGCAGCCAGCTCGGCGCCTGGCCGATGCTGCCGTCGGCCGCGTCGAAGGCGCTGGCCACACTGACCTGACCGATGAAGCTGGCGGCCTGCGTGCGCAGAGCGGCCAGCGATTCGGCGCCACCGACGATCCATTCGTCGGCATCGAGCACCAGGCACCAGTCGGCATCGGTCAGCGCCAGCGCTGCGTTGCGGGCCGCGGCGAAATCATCCACCCACGCGAAGTGCGCCACGCGCGCGCCGCAGCGGCGTGCGATGGCCGCGGTGTCGTCGGCCGAGCCGGTGTCGAGCACGATCATTTCATCGACCCGTGCACGCGCGCTGAACAAGCAGCGTTCGATGCAGCGCACTTCGTCGCGCACGATCATCACCAGGGCGATTCGGTTCATGGGGTGTGCGGGTTGGAAGGCGTGGCAGCGAACGGTGATGGGAGCATCAGAAATGACCCCCCGATACGAACACGGTGCGGGCCGCGCTGAACCGCAAAACACAGGGGCCGAACCCGACCTTCTCCACCGATGGCATTGAAACGCTCCAACGGCCTGTTTGCGTTTCCCACGCAAATTTCGCCTCAAGTTCGCAATTCAGGACTCCGATAACCCTTCCAACGCACCTGCAGTTTCGGGTTCGTGGTCCGGTTAGCCAGCCAAGACGGGTGACTAGTGCGGGCGGTGCCAGAAAGCGGGAAGGCCCCGTGATCCGGCAGACAACAGGTGCGAAGAGAGTTCGCTTTCAAAGTGCTTGCGTGTAACGCCGGCGGCTAGGCCGGGAATCATCAACCGTAAGGAGTCCATCTCATGTCCTCGACGATCAACACCAACGTCGTTTCGCTGAATGCACAGCGCAACCTTTTCAGCTCGCAGATGTCGCTTGCGACATCGATGCAGCGCCTGTCTTCCGGCCTGCGGATCAACTCGGCGAAAGACGACGCCGCCGGCCTGGCCATCGCCGACCGGATGAACTCGCAGATCCGCGGCACCACGGTCGCGATCCGCAATGCCAACGACGGCATCTCGCTGGCGCAGACCGCCGACGGCGCGCTGGCCACCGTGACCGACGCGCTGCAACGCATGCGTGAACTGGCGGTGCAGGCCCAGAACGGCTCGAACGGCACCAGCGACCGCGCCAACCTCGACACGGAATACCAGCAGCTCTCGTCTGAAATCACCCGCATCGCGAGCCAGACCAAGTTCAATGGCACCGCCATCGTCGGCGCCAGTGCGGGCACCCAGGTGTTCCAGGTCGGCGCCAACAACGGCGACACGCTGAGCATCACCACCTCCACCGTCAGCACGGTGGCCGGTGACCTGACCACGGCCCCCAACGCCTCGACGG
>CANJKD010000116.1 GCA_947474415.1 Burkholderiales bacterium
GAACACCTCGCGCACCCTCGGCGTCGCATACGAGAACGCACGCTTCGCGTCGTCGGCAGCGAAGGCGGCCAGCTGGGCCTGGATCACCGCGCGAACGCTGCGCGCGTCACGCTCGGAAACGTCGGCATCACCCGCAGCAAAAGCCGCCACCGGCAGAAAACCCGCCGCCAACCACGCCAGTATCCAAAGTGCACGCCGCATCGCTGCCTCCCGCCAAAAATGCCAATCACGCTCTTCACGCCGACGCCTGCATCATGAACGCATCAGCGCTTTCCTGCTGAGCGAGCAAGGTTTGCAGCACCAGGCCGAGGTCGATGCGGGCGTGCAGCACGGTGGCCATCTTGGGCGTGCACAGGGCCGGGATGCGCGCGAACGCGAACCAGCCGAAGCCGTCCATCTCGGGCAGGTGGCGGCCCGAATAATGGTCATGGTAGTGGCTGTCGCAGCGCAGCCGGCTGACGTCGACGCGCGCCAGCTGCGTGGCGAACAAGTGCAGGTTTTTCTTCGTGGTGTACTTGAAGCAACCGAGGTCGAGCAGGTCTTCGGCGCGCAGCCGCAGGCTTGTTTCTTCCACCGTTTCGCGCAGCGCAGCGGCAAGCGGGCTTTCACCGGTGTCGATGCCGCCCTTGGGCAAGTCCCAGTGGTTCTGGCCGGTCACGTGGCACAGCAACAGCTCACCCTCGGGATTCAGGATGATGACGCCGCAGCTCAGGCGTTTGGAACTGAAGAACGACATGGTCAGACGCGAGGTGAAATACCTTGTTTCGAGTAGACCCGCAGCCGGACAAATGCGTTCGTCGGAAAAGCGCCGCGATGGCCGCGTTCATCGGAGCCGGCAGGCACCCGCAGCGTTTGAAGTCAGCGCAGGTCAGCCTTCTTCGCTGTGGCTTTCCTTGCCCTGCGCTTCTTCGCGGACACCTTCTTCACCGCCGCCGGTTCGGCAGCCGCCGCATCGTTCTGGATCAACTCGAAACCACGCGACAAGGGCTCATCCGGCAGCATGGCCTTGCGCGCGCCGCGCGTCGCTGCACCTGCCGTGAAGCCCAGCGCCAGCACCGCCTTGGCTGTGTCGTAGTACTTCTGCCGGTCGGGCAGGCCATTCGTGCCGCCGTTGATGCGCCGCGTGATCGCGGTGAACTGCGCTGCGTCGGCCAGCTCGTTCAGGCCATTCGACTTCCAGTACAGGCCGGCGGTGGCGAAGGCGACATCGGGCGTGGCCGCAAGCGGCGGCTCTGCCGCCAGGTCGATGCCGAGCAGGCCGCCGTACCTCGCGTAATTGAAGCGCCCGGTGATCTGGATCGGCCCGCGCCCCTTGAACCGCTGGCCGTCGCCGGCCTCGGTGTTACCGAGCTTCGCGGCGAGCGCGTTCGGTGCTTCGTAGCGGCGCTGCGCATCGGTTGGGCCCCAGATCTCTTCCATCCAACGGAACTCGCCCGACTCGTGCGCGAGCTGCGCGATGAACGCGGCCGTGCGCAGCGCCGTGTTCACGTCGTAACTCTGCATCGCCAGGTTCAATGCGGGCAGGTAGAGCGGCAGCTTGGCTGCGCCCAGGTTCGGCATGATCTGGCGGAGTTGAACGTCAGTGAGCATGGGGCGTCCTTGAATGGCTGCAATAAGGGCGCAACGATCTGACCACAGGCCGGCGCCGGCATCCATCCCTAGCCGGGCCAGCGCCAGGGTGCCCGCTTCATCGAATCCGATGCGACGGGTACCGCGAGAGTTGGCCACGCCGTTCACGTCGGTGTGACCTTCGACATGGCGGGTTGGTACCCGCGGCGCCAGATTCGCCTGGGTTCGCCACCGTCTCGCTGTGCGGGCTGGCGGCTGGCTTCGAGCCAGCCCGCACCGACCCGTGCGCAATTTCCACCACTAGCCCAGCAGCCCGAACGGCCCGCGCCCGCTCGCGGCTGTAATGAGGCCGAGCACGCGCGCCGGCTCGGCCCCCACCATCCGCCAATCGAAGCGCCAGGCCCAGTGGCCGGTGGGTGAACCCGGCTGGTTCATGCGGTGCGAGCCGTCGAGGCCGAGCACGTCCTGCAGCGGGAACACCACGGTGTTCGCAACCGAGTTGCAGACCGCGCGGATCATGGCCCAGTGAATGTCGTCACCGCCCGCCGCGAGGTAGCTGCCGGCGAAGGCGCGCTCACGCGGCGGCGCGTCGTGCCACCAGCCCTGCACCGTGTCGTTGTCGTGCGTGCCGGTGTAGGCCACCGTTACCGGTGCGTAGTTGTGCGGCAGCTACTCATTGGCCGCGTCGCCACCGAAGGCGAACTGCATCACGCGCATGCCGGGGAAGCCGCAACCCTCGCGCAGCGCCACCACGTCGGGCGTGATGATCCCTAGGTCTTCGGCCACGATCGGCAGGGCGCCGAGCGCAGCAGAAATGGCGTCGAACAAGGCCTGCCCGGGGCCGGCCACCCAGCGGCCGTCCATCGCGGTAGGGCAGGTGGCCGGGACTTCCCAACCGGCCGCGAAGCCGCGGAAATGGTCGATGCGAAAGCCATCGGCGTGGGCCAGCGCGCGCCGCACGCGGGCCGTCCACCATGCGTAGTTCTCGGCCGCCATGCGGTCCCAGCGGTACAGCGGGTTGCCCCAGCGCTGGCCCTCGGCCGTGAATGCGTCGGGCGGCACACCGGCCACCACGGTGGGCTGGAATCGCGCATCGAGTTGGTACAGGTCGGGTCGGGGCGGGCCCAACAGTCGGCGCTGTGGTGGGCGATGAAGATCGGCAGGTCACCGAGGATGGACACGCCGCGCGCGTTTGCGTAGGCCTTCACCGACGCCCATTGGGTGTCGAAGCACCACTGCACGAACTGCCAGAACGCGATCTCGTCGGCGTGCGTCGCGCGGGCGCCGGCCAGCGCGCGGGCGTCGCGTTCGCGCAGGGCTTGTGGCCAGTGCCACCAGGGTTCGCCAGCCTGCGCGGTTTCGAGCGCCATGAACAGCGCGTAGTCGGCCAGCCAGTGCGCCTGTGATTCGCACCAGGCGGCGAGTGCCGCGCGCTCGCCGGGGCGGGCCCGGGCGAAGAAGCCTGCGGCCGCATTGCGCAAGCGCGCCAGGCGCCACGGCGCCACGTGCCGATAGTCGACATGCAGCGCGTCGAAGCCGCCTGCATGCGGCGCCTGTGAGGCCAGCCAGCCGTGGGCCACGAGCGGCTCCAGTGCCACCATCAGCGGGCTGCCGGCGAAGGCCGAAACGCTCTGGTAGGGCGAGTCGCCGGGGCCGATCGGCGTCATCGGCAGCAGCTGCCAGATGCGCTGGCCGGCCGACACCAGCCAGTCGACGAAGTGGTAGGCGTCGGGCCCGAAGTCTCCCACGCCGTGCGGACCGGGCAGCGAAGTGATGTGCAGCAGCACGCCGGCACTGCGTTGGTTCAGGTTCATGTCGAATTGTGGCGCTGGACGGGTGCCGCATGACAGGCGCCGCTCGCCGCATCACGTAGAGTGCGCGCGTTCTCAGACGACAACGCAACCGTCGCCACTGCTTGGCGCGCGGTGCATGAAAGGTGATGGCATGGTTCAGGGCTTCCCGCGTTTGCTGGGCGACATTGGTGGCACGAATGCCCGCTGGGCCTGGCAGGCAGCACCCGGCATGCCCTTGCAGCATTACGCGAGCTACGCGTGCGCGCAGTTCGATTCGGTGCAGTCGGTGGTCGAGCGCTTCCTGGGCGACCATCACCTGCCTGCGCCGGTGCGCATGGCGTTCGGCATCGCCACCACGATCACCGGCGACCAGGTCAGCATGACCAATCACCACTGGACGTTCTCGATTTCTGCGTTGCAAGCGGCGCTTGGCGTCGAGCGCTGCGTCGTGCTCAACGACTTCACCGCGATCACCGCAGCACTGCCTGCACTCACGGCCACCGACAGCCGGCGCATCGGAGGCGGCGAGGCGGTGGCCGGTGCGCCAATGGCGGTGCTCGGCCCGGGCACCGGGCTGGGCGTGTCAGGCGCATTGCCGACCTCGGGGGGCGGTGCCATCACGATCACCGGCGAAGGCGGCCATGTGACCCTGGCAGCGGCGAACGACCGCGAGGCGGCGGTCATCGCGCAATTGCAGCGGCGCTTCGGCCATGCCTCGGCCGAGCGGGCGCTGTCGGGGCCGGGGCTGGTGAACCTGTACGACGCGCTGTGCGAGATCGGCCGCGTTGGCGCCGGGCCCGGTTCGATGCAACCTGCCGACGTGACGCAGCGCGGGCTCGACTGCAGCGATCCGGTTTGCGTCGAAGCCTTGCAACTCTTCGCCGGCTTCCTCGGCAGCGTCGCCGGCAACCTGGCGCTCACGCTCGGCGCGCTTGGCGGCGTGTTCATCGGCGGCGGCATCGTCGCGCGGCTCGGCACGGCCTTCGATGCGCTGCCGTTTCGCGCGCGCTTCGAAGCCAAGGGGCGCTTTCGCGGCTACCTGGAGCGCATCCCCACAGCCATCATCACCGCGCCGGCCCCTGGCATCTACGGCGCGGCCAGCACGCTCGATGCGCTGACGGACTGACGGGTTCGCGGCGCCGGTATGCCGCCCCCGGGTGTCCCGCCCAAACGATCTTCACGTTCAGGTTCGGCAGGCCGTCGATGTGGCACTCGATCACATCGCCCTTCACGACCGGGCCCACGTTCTCCGGCGTGCCCGAATAGACGATGTCGCCCGGCATCAGTTCGAAGGCTTCGGAAAGCTTGCTGATCTGCTCGGCCACGCTCCAGATCATCTGGTTCAGGTTCGCGTTCTGCTTCAACTGCCCGTTCACCTTGAGCCAGATCGCGCCCTGCGTGAACGGCCCGGTCTGCGTGGCCCGGTGCAGCGGGCCGATGGGTGCGGAATGGTCGAAGCTCTTGCCGATCTCCCAGGGCTTCTTCTCATCGCCCATCCCACGTCGAAGGTCGCGCCGCGTCATGTCCAGCCCCAACGCGTAAGCGAGGACGTGGTCGAGCGCGGTGGCTATCGGGATGTTGCGCCCGCCGGTGTGCAGCGCCGCCACCAGTTCCACCTCGTAGTGGTAGTTCTTCGTCAGCGACGGGTAGGGGTGGTCGGCCACCGTGCCGGGCGCCACGTTCTGGATCGCGTCGGTCGGCTTCTGGAAGAAGAACGGCGGTTCGCGCGTTGGGTCGGAGCCCATCTCGCGGGCATGGGCGGCGTAGTTGCGGCCGATGCAGTAGATGCGCCGGACCGGGAACACTTGCTCGCTGCCGAAGATCGGGATGGTCGTGAGCGGCACGTTGAACGGCGTCTTCGCGCCGGTCTGCGCCGCACCTGGCAGGGCGCAGCCGGGCAGGGCAGAAGCGGCGAGCGCGCCCAGGCCGAGCGTGGTGGTGGTTTCGAACAACGAGCGGCGATCCATCGGGCGTCTCCGGGTCTGGCTGGGGAAGGCCTCGCATGATGCATCGGATGGATTGAGTGATCGCGCTGTTGCCTAGGTGAACAAGCCGATCTCGTTCATGATCGCGCGCTGTCAAACAAGGAACTTGGCCCATGGCTCGAATGACGATGGATCAGGCCGTCGCGCTGGTGGCAGCAGCGTTGCAACGCGCCGGTGCGAACCCGGCGATGGCGGAGGCTACCGCACGCGCGCTGGTGCTGGCCGAAGCACAAGGCATGGCCTCGCACGGCCTGAGCCGTGTGGCGCAATACACCGGCCACTTGCGCCACGACCGCGTGAACGGCGCGGCGGTGCCGGTGGTGGTTAAAGCGAAGGGCGCGGCGGCGTTGGTCGATGCGCAGGAAGGGCTGGCCTTCGCAGCCTGTGACCTGGCGATCAGCGAGGCAATCGCGCGCGCACGCGCGCTTGGCATCTCAATCGTCGGCGTCACGAACAGTCACCACGCGGGCGCGCTGGTGGACCACCTGCGCGCCGTGGCTGCGGCCGGCATGGTCGGCATCGGCTTCGCAAACTCGCCCTCGGCAATGCCGGCGGCGGGCGGCAAGCACCCGATCTTCGGCACCAACCCGATCGCAGCGGTCTTCCCGCGCCGCAGCGCACTGCCGCTGATGATCGACATGAGCCTGAGCGAAGTCGCACGCGGCAAGCTGATGATGGCCGTGAAGGCCGGCGAGGCCATCCCGCTCGGCTGGGCGCTCGACCCGCAGGGCCAGCCTACAACCGACCCGCAAGCCGGCATGGACGGCGCGATGCTGGCGCTTGTCGTCGAGCTGCTCGTCACAGCGCTGATCGGTGCGAACTTCGGCTTCGAGGCATCGAGCTTCTTCGTCGACGCCGGCAACCGGCCGCACTTGGGCCAGACCTTCATCGTCATCGACCCCGATGCGCTGGCCGGCCGCGAAGGCTTTCTTGATCGCGTCGAGGTGCTGGTGCACGAGATGCTGCTGGACGACGGCGTGCGCCTGCCGGGAGTGCGCCGCGAGGCCTTGCTGGTGCACGCGCGGGCGAACGGCATCGAGGTCAGCGACGCAATGCTGGCAACCCTGCAGAGCGGTACGGGCGTGGCCTGAACCGCGCAAGCTCAGGCGTAACGGTTGACCTGGGTGGCGACGGCGCCCGACGTGGCAAGCGCCAGCTGCGGCATGGCTTCGATCAGTTGAGCGGCAGGCGATGCTTGCAGGCTCAGCGCTTTCTTCAACACCGCCACCGCAGCATTGCCCTGAACGGTGCCGAGGTTGAACACGCTGGAGGCGGGCCAGAGGCAGTCGCCGTGCACACAGTGGCACCCGACCTCACGAGCTCACACCATGGAAATCGGCGCCATTCACCCACCCTGAAACCGAAGCCGCCCGGAGCCTGCCCGCGGCCAAGGGCTGGGACCGGCGCGTGTCTGGCGCCGAGGGGTTTCGGGTTCTGCAGTCACGCTAGAAACGCGCCCTCGTGGCCGTGGGGCAAGGCGAGGCCCTGGCCTTATTGCGCGCGCTCAGCGACGGCATGTCGAACGGCCACGTCTCGATGGTCGTGGTGGCGCAGGCACACTGCGGCAGGCGAATCGGCAGCGCACTGGTGCGCGCCGCGATGGGTGATGAGGCCCGATTGGCCGGGGCCCTGCGCGCCGGCCGGGGCGGGGTCTCGGTGTTCTATGAGAAGCGGGGTTTCACAGCGCCGGAAGTGGCGATGGAGCGCTGCGGTGCAAGAATGCCTCGCA
>CANJKD010000117.1 GCA_947474415.1 Burkholderiales bacterium
AAGCACCCTTCACCACGCCGGCGCCGAGGCCGAGATCGCACTGCTCCAGCGTGGCTTTCTTCGGCCCGTCGGCCTGCTTCCAGAGTGCCTCGCCCTTGGCTTCGTACAACTCCGCCGGGTTGCCGTCGGCGATCATCTCGCGGTACTTCGCGATCTCGTCGCTGGCGCTCTGGGCCGAGGCGAAGCCCGCCACTGCCGACAACGCTGCGGCGAGGCTCAGGCACTCAACAACACGCTTCATGGGGGTGTCTCCGGTTGCCGACGGTGGATGCCGCCGCTGGGTGATTCGACCTGACCCGAACCGGGGTAGGCGGTGCCGACCTCAGGCCAGCCACGTCAGACGATCACGGCTTCGTCGGTGCGCTTGTCGCCCTGGTTGTCGGCCCAACTCACCGTGACCTTGTCGCCCGCCTTGGCGCCCTGGAACCGGAACTGCAGGAACGGGTTCTGCGACACCGCAGTGCCCCACTTTGCAGCCAGCACGGTGCGGTCGCCGAGCGTCACTTTCACGTCGGTGATGTAGTGCGCGGGAACCGACTTGCCGGCCGCGTCCTTGCGCAGGCCGGTTTCCATCGGGTGCCCCATCAGCACGCGCACGTCGGTGGTGCCGTTCTTGATCTGGGCGCGAATGCGCATCGGGTCACCCATGGTGTTCTCCTGGAGTTCGGGGGCGCAACAAAGCGACAGGCCTATCCGCCGCAACCGCCAAGCGTGACCTTGGTTTCCTTGCGCGCCGCGTAGAGCTTGCCGTCGGCCTTCACGATCACGTGGATGTTCGCGCTCTGGCCCATCTTCACGCGGGTCGAGACGAAGGCGTCGGTGCCGGCGGGAATCATGAAGCCGGCCGTCAGCGGAAACGGGTTCTTGTCGACGACGATGTAGATCTCCTGCGTCTTCGGCAGGTTGCTGGTCACGGCGACCGGCACCACCGCGCCGTTTTCGGCGATGTCGGGCGAGGTGATGATGATGTCGTTCGAGTCGGCCGGGGTGCCACCGAGCGCCTTCAGCGCCTCGTCCATCGTCTTCAGCTCGAAGGCCGCAGTGTCGGCAAGGGCCCGGGCCTGGGGCGCGGTCAGCAAGCCGCAGGCCACCAATGTGGCGAGGGCGCTGCCTTGCTTCAAGACCTTTCTTCGTGTGGCTGGCGTCATGGTCAGTGTTCCTTTCGACCCCGAATCATCGGGCATATCTTGCGTCGGTGCTTTCGAGGTCATCGCGTGGCGCCCGCAACGATTGTGCTGAAAGTTCGGCATCAGGAATCGTGACGGCCCGTCGCTCGACCGGAATCAAGCGCCACCGGCCCGCAGCACCTCGGTGGCCCGGTGTTCCTGGCCAAGGTCGAAGCCGAACTGCCAGGCATCGGCGAGGCGGGCGCACTCGACGCCTCATCCGCAGCGCTGCCCGCACGCAGGGCCGCCGGGCGCGTACGGGTGGCAGCCGGCGATGCCCGGGCGCCGCGCCAGCTCGAACTTGCCATGTTGGCGTTACAGTGTTTGACCGCAAAGATCGGCAACCCGGAAATGCGCGCGCTCTCGAAGGGTGGCCCAGGCATAGTGTCCGGTCAAATGTCGAACATCATGCTGTACCTGAAGGGCAGCACGTGCGCCTTCTGCACGCCGCCCTGCTTGTCGAGTTCGGTCACGAACATCTTGCCGGCCTCGACCTTCGTCACCTTCGCGTTCGCGATCCACTTGATGTCGTTCGAGCGGAACTCGCTCTCCAGCATGGTCTTCGAGTCAGCCACGCCACCCAGCCCGAAGTGGCCGATGCCGGGCTCGCTGGTGACGAAGGTGATCGGCAGCTCGGGGCGCGGCTTGCGGCGCTTCGGGCCCGTGGTGACGACGAGGCAGTCGCAGGCCAGGCCGGCAGCGTCCTGCGACTCCAGCGCGTTGCCTTCGGCACCGATGCGCATCACCCGTTGCGCAACGAAATCGATCTCCTTTTTCGCAAGGTCGGGTCGGGTCGGGTCGGATCGGGAAGGTGACGGTCTCGCGGTCACGCCAGCCCACCGCCACCCACGGGTTCGACGGCACGAACTGGCAGTAGTCGACCGCGTTGACGACCGTCACGCGGTGCTCGCGGCCGAGCTTCTCGCACAGCTCATGCGCAGCGGGCGTGCCGCCAGTTCCGGCACCGGGGACCACAATGTGTGACCCGAAGGTCTCCAACGTTGAAGGGGTGCCGCCCCGGCCTGCAGCAACGCCAGCGCGTCGACACGGCCCGCGCCGACGGTCAGCCCGAGCCATGCCGCGCGGGTCTGCTGCGCGACCTGTTGGCGTGCCTGATCGGACTGCGCCTGGGCCCTGGCAATGCCAGGCACCGCTTCCTGCTCGCGCGCGCCGCGCATGCCGCCGGTGTAGAGCGGCAAGGTGAACTGCATACCGATCATGCGGTTGCCGGCTGCGTTGCCGGCGGCACCGAAGTCGCCGTGGCCGCTCAGGCGCTCGCGGCCGACTTGCGCCACCAGATCGACGCTCGGCGACACGGCGCCGCTGGCCTTGGCGGCCTCTTGCCGCGCCACTTCGACGGCGGCACGCTGCATCAGCAGCAGCGGGTTGTTCAGGTTCGATTCCTCCGTCCATGCATCGAGGCCTGTGCCTCGGCTGCGATCGCCGCGTTCGACGGAAACATCGGCGCCAAGCGGGCTGCGGGCAGGCCGGTGGCATCGGCCAGCGCAGCCTGCTTCAGCTGCAGGTCGGTCTCGAGCGGAAGCGCCTGCGCCGCGATGGCCTGGTGGCGGGCCGCGACGCGAACGCGACGGGCTTGATAGCGACCCCCGTTCGATGATTTGGAAGTCACATTGGGGGCGGGAACGCTGCGACAGGGTGCTGTGTTCCGCTCCTGTCCTCCGTCGGCGGCCTTGCGGCCGCCGCCTCCCCCTTTACCTCGCTCCACACAACACCCCGCCGCAGCGTTCCTGACAACACAGTGGCGGTTCAAGACACGGAGCACGCCGCAGGTGGTGGCAGGCCGAGGGCGTCGGGTGAATGGCGCAGCGAGGTCAAGGAGGAGGCTGGGCGAAGCCCGGCCGGGGGAGCGCGCCCGGACTCAAACAGTCCAGTGGACTGTTTGCGCCTGGCAAGCGCACGGGGCTTTGCCCCGTGCAGGAGCGGAGCCATTTGCCCGAGGCTCTCGGCCCGCGCAAATCGACACTATCGCTCGATCAACCCACCGCAGGCAGCCCCAAGCGCCGCGGCGACAGGTACTCCTGCCGATACACCTCGAACGGCATCGTGTCGGCCGCTTCGATGGCGGCCTGGGCGCTGATCGACGCCTGCACCGAACGCTCGAACTGCGAGCGCTGGTCGGCATCGAACGGCAGGCCCAACAGCGTGGCCTTGGTCTGTGCCGACCGGGCGCACACAAAGTCGCCGTAGGAATCGTCGAAGTCGCTGCGCATCGCGGCGAGCACGTGGGCCGAGGGCAAGGTGTCGAAGCTGGCGAGTGCGGTGATGGCAGCGCGCAGCGCGTCACCGTAGTCGCTGGTGGAATGCGCCGCGTCGAATGCTGCGGCGATGGGGGCGCAGGCTGCGAGCACCTCGTTGCCCCATTCGAAAAGCGACACCTCGCGCCCGCCGCGCTCCAGTTGCAGACCGGGTTCGCGGCCTCGCATCGCCACCCGGTCCTGGTTGTGGGCCAGCGCAACAATCTCGTCAGGCGTGTCGGCCGGACTGTCGCTGAGCAGGCAGTGCACCAGGAACACATCGATGAAGCGCATCGTCTGCGCGGCGATCCCGACCGGCACGAAGGGGTCGAGGTCCATGCAGCGCACTTCGACGTATTCGACACCCCGTTCGCGCAGCGCATGCAGCGGGCGCTCGCCGGGGAAGATCACGCGCTTCGGGCGGATCGTGCCGTAGAACTCGTTCTCGATCTGGAGCAGGCTGTCGGCGAGCTGCTTGTATTCGCCGGCCGAATCCTGAATGCCGATCCTGGCATACGGCGGGTAGGGCCGCGTCAACGCTTGCTGCAGGGAGGCGCCGTAGCTTTCAAGGCTGTTGTAGCTCACCGCGAGCCGCACTTGCGCATCGCTCTGGTAGCCGAGCCGGCCCATGCGCAGCGAGGTGGCGTGCGGCAGGTATTGCGTGTCCTTGCGCAAGGCCTGCAGGTTGTGCGGCCGGTCATCGACGAAGCACGAACAGACGGCGGGCGACGCGCCGAACAGCGTCAGCAACAGGAACGAATGGCGCCGGAAGTTGCGGATCAGGCCGAAGTACTGTTCGGTCGTCACACCCGGCATCGACCAGTTGTAGTGGATGCCCGAGATGGTCTGCATGCGCCGGCCATAGCGGTGACTCAGGCCGGTGCGGTACACGCTCTTGGCGGTGCCGACGTTCGACGTGCCATAGCGGCCGATGGGAATGGCGTCATCGGCCGGCAGGCGGCACGGCATGCTCGACACCCACAGCATCTCGTCGCCCATGGTGCGGTAGGTGTACTGGTGGATCTGCGTCAATTCGTCGAGGCACTCCTGCACGCCGGCATGCGCGCCGGTGACGAGTTCGACCTGCGACTCGCAGAAGTCGGTGGTGATCTGCGGGTGCGTGAGTGCCGAGCCCAGCGCGGCCGGGTGTGGCGTGGTGGCCAGCGTGCCATCGGCGGCCACGCGCAGGCTTTCCTTCTCGATGCCACGGCGGATGCCCGTCAACGCGGCTGCCGACAGGCTGTTCAGGCGGTCCTGAATCTTGTTCATTCGTTGTTCCCTCCACTTATTCCCGGGCCGGAAGGTAACAGAGCGGCGTGACGGGCGCTGGCGTGGGTGTTCTTTCCCGGCGGGCACCCGAAACGCCAGGTTCGGTTCGTTGCCAGAATCGACCCCCTCACACCCGCCCGCCACCTGCCCGCGCCAATGTCCGAACCCCACTCAGAGAACCCGACCACGACGCCCGCGCCCATGCCCAGGGGCGCCGTGGCGTGCCTGTCGGCCGCCGCCTTCGGCAGCGCGATGTCGCTGCGCGTCAGCGATGCACTGCTGCCGCGCCTGGCCGCCGAGTTCTCGGTCTCGCTGGGCACAGCCTCGCAGGTCGTCAGCGTGTTTGCGATCTCGTACGGCCTGGCGCAACTGCTGTTCGGGCCACTCGGTGACCGCTTCGGCAAGTACCGCGTGGTCGCCTGGGCGTGCGCGGCCTGTGCCCTGACAGCCTCGCTGTGCGGCCTGGCGGGCAACTTCGACCTGCTGCGCCTGGCGCGTGCGCTGGCCGGCGCCACGGCCGCCGCGATCGTGCCGCTGGCGATGGCCTGGATCGGCGATGTGGTGTCTTACGAAGAGCGCCAGCCGGTGCTCGCCCGCTTCCTGATCGGACAGATCGCAGGCATCTCGGCAGGCGTGTGGGTCGGTGGGTTCGCGGCAGACCACCTGGGCTGGCGCACGCCTTACTTCCTGATCGGCACGCTGTTCGCGGTGGTCAGCGTGGCCTTGCTGGTGCTGAACCGAAGGCTGCCGGCCCATGCGCTGACAGTGCGCCGCACGCCCTCGGGCGCGGCACCGGCCTCGCCGCTGCTGCGCATGGCGTCCGACTTCAAGCACGTGGTCTCAAGACCGTGGGCACGCGTGGTGCTGGCGACCGTGTTCCTCGAAGGCGTGTTCCTCTTCGGCCCGTTCGCGTTCATCGCTTCACACCTGCACCATGGCTTCGGTGTGTCGCTGTCGATGGCGGGTTCGCTGGTGATGCTGTTCGGCTTCGGTGGCCTGTCGTACGCCTTCTCCGCAGGGCATCTGGTGCGGCGGCTGGGCGAGGCCGGGCTGGCGCGCTGGGGCGGTGCGCTGCTGACGCTGTCGCTGGGAATCATCGCGTTCGCACCGGCCTGGCAGTGGTCGGTGCCGGCCTGCCTCGCGGCCGGCCTGGGCTACTACATGCTGCACAACACATTGCAGATCAACGCCACGCAGATGGCGCCAGAGCGGCGTGGTGCGGGCGTGGCAGCATTCGCCGCGTGCTTCTTCCTCGGGCAGTCGGCGGGCGTGGCGATCACCGGGCTGGTGGTGGAAGGCCTGGGGTCTTCGCGCGCAATCGGTCTGGGTGCGCTCGGCGTGTTGGTGGTTGCAGTCAACTTCGCGCGGCTGCGCTCGCGGCAGCAATCGCGGTAGCAATCGCGGTAGCAGCAGGAAAGCCAATTCATTCACCGCAGAGGAACGGAGTTGACGGAGTTTGCGCAGAGTAAGACAACTCCATGTTTTATCTTGGCTCTGGGCAACTCCGTAAACCCCGTCACTCGGTGAAGCATTTGGGCTGAGCAGGCTCTCACGCTGCTGTCACACGGAGGGCAGGCACAGGGCCTGGTCGATCGCCTCGCGCAGGCCATGCACGAGCGCGAAGGTCGACGCCGCGATGAGCAGCACGCCGGCGAGCCGCACCGCCAGCGGGCTGCGGGCTGCGGCTTGGCCGCGCTGGCCCTGCAAGCGCAACCACAGCCAGGGCGCCAGCCACAGGCTCACGGCCGAGCCGATGGCGAACGCCGCCATCACACCCGCACCCTGCAACGGGCCGGATGCCAGCGCCGCCACCAGCAGCGCCGATTGCAGCAAGCCGCACGGCATGGCGGCCCAGCATGCGCCGATGGCACCGGCCCGTGCCGTGGGCGGGATGCGGGCCACGAAGCGCAGCGGCTTCGCCGTGATCAGGCGGGTGCGGCTGCGGCCGGCGCCCGCCAGCCAGGCCGGCGCGCGGCCCTGCCAGAGCAGCCACAGGCCGAGCGCGACGGCGCTCACATGCAACAGGGTCCAGATCGGCTTCAGCAGCGGCGCCGCCTCACGCAGGCTGCCCAGCCAGGCCATGCTGGCGGCGACAAGCCCGCCCGCTGCCGCGTAGCTGGCGAGTCGCCCGAGTTGCAATGCCAGCATCGCGCGCCCGGCCCCCTCGGGCCTACCCTGACGCGCGATACCGCCGTAGGCCGCCCCACACATCGCCGCGCAATGCGGGCCGCCGGCCAAGCCCATCAGCAGCGCAGAAACGGCAAGTGCGAGGTCCATGGGATGGCGGTCGAGGGATGGATGATGAAGGCGGACGGTTGGGCGGCCACAAGCCGCGCCGCGCCGCCCCGCGCCATGATGCGCAACTTTGCG
>CANJKD010000118.1 GCA_947474415.1 Burkholderiales bacterium
AGATCTTGCTGAACGATGGCAAGGCAAGCCATCACCGCCGAATGCTTCTGATCGGCCGGGTACTTGGCCACCTCGCGTTCGAAGCGCTCAAGCGTGGCGGGTGTGGGTGCCCACCCGGTTGCCGGGGTGACTGTCAAGGCGCTGGCCTGCGAACTCATCGGTCGATTTCTCCAAACACAATGTCCATCGTGCCGATCAAGGCCACCGCGTCGGCAATCATGTGGCCACGCGACAGTTCATCCAGCGCCGCCAGGTGCGGAAAGCCCGGCGGGCGGATCTTCAGGCGATACGGCTTATTCGCACCATCGCTGACGATGTAGATGCCGAACTCGCCCTTCGGGTGTTCCACCGCCGCGTAGGCTTCGCCTTCGGGCACGTGGAAGCCTTCGGTGAAGAGCTTGAAGTGGTGGATCAAATCTTCCATGCCCGACTTCATGTCGAGCCGTGACGGCGGCGCCACCTTGTGGTTGCTGGTGATCACCGGGCCGGGGTTGACACGCAGCCAGTCGACGCACTGCTTGATGATGCGGTTCGACTGGCGCATCTCTTCGACCCGCACCAGATAGCGGTCATAGGTGTCGCCCTTCACGCCCAGCGGCACGTCGAAGTCCACCTGGTCGTAGACCTCGTAGGGCTGGTGCTTGCGCAAGTCCCAGAGGATGCCAGAGCCGCGCAACATCGGGCCGGTGAAGCCCAGATTCAGCGCGCGCTCGGGCGTGACCACGCCGATACCGACGGTGCGCTGTTTCCAGATGCGGTTGTCGGTGAGCAAGGTCTCGTAGTCATCCACGCACTTCGGGAAGCGCTTAACGAAGTCGGCTATGAAGTCGAGCAGCGAGCCCTGGCGGTTCTCGTTCAGCGCGCCCATCGCCTTCGCGTTGCGGATCTTCGAGGCCTTGTACTGCGGCATCGCGTCGGGCAGGTCGCGGTACACGCCGCCGGGGCGGAAGTAGGCCGCATGCATGCGCGCACCCGACGCCGCCTCGTACATGTCGAACAGGTCTTCGCGCTCGCGGAAACAGTAGATGAAGATGTTCATCGCGCCGCAGTCGAGGCCGTGCGCGCCGAGCCACATCAAATGGTTCAGCAGCCGCGTGATCTCGCTGAACATGACGCGGATGTATTGCGCACGCACCGGCACCTCCACGCCCATCAGCTTCTCGATGGCCAGGCAGTAGGCGTGCTCATTGCACATCATCGACACGTAGTCGAGCCGGTCCATATACGGCAGCGACTGGATGAAGGTCTTGCTCTCGGCGAGCTTCTCGGTGGCGCGATGCAACAGACCGATGTGCGGGTCAGCGCGCTGGATCACCTCGCCGTCGAGTTCGAGCACGAGGCGCAGCACACCGTGCGCAGCCGGGTGCTGCGGACCGAAGTTCAGCGTGTAGTTCTTGATGTCAGCCATGGGGAAGTTGCTCGCTCAGACGCTCGCTCAATGCAGCCCGCCGTAGTTGTCTTCACGAATGATGCGCGGCGTGATCTCGCGCGGCTCGATCGTTACCGGCTGGTAGATGACGCGCTTCTGCTCGTCGTCGTAACGCATCTCCACATGGCCGGAGGTCGGGAAGTCCTTGCGGAACGGGTGGCCGATGAAGCCGTAGTCGGTCAGGATGCGGCGCAGGTCGTTGTGACCTTCGAAAATGATGCCGTAGAGGTCGAAGGCCTCGCGCTCGAACCAGTTGACCGAGACCCACACATCGGTGAGCGAAGCGACGACCGGCACATCGTCATCGGGTGCGAACACCTTCAGCCGCACACGCCAGTTCTTCGAAACCGACAGCAGGTGCGAGACCACGCAGAAGCGCGGCCCTTCCCAGGCGCGATCCTTATAGCTCGAATAATCGACGCCGCAAAGGTCGATGTTCTGCTCGAATTTCAGCTCGGCGTGGTCGCGCAGCAGCATGGCCGATTCGATGTAGTTCGCAGCCGAGACGGTGACCGTCAACTCGCCGCAATCACGCACCAACGCATTCAGGCGCTCGCCGAGCACCGCCGTCAGCACGCCCTCAAGGATGTCAAGTCTGCTCATGCGCGCGCAATCGTGTTCTCGCGGCGAATCTTCGCCTGGAGTTGCAGCACGCCATAGAGCAGCGCTTCCGCCGTGGGCGGGCAGCCGGGCACGTACACATCGACCGGCACGATGCGGTCGCAGCCGCGCACGACCGAATAGCTGTAGTGGTAGTAGCCGCCACCGTTGGCGCAGGAACCCATGCTCAACACCCAGCGCGGCTCGGCCATCTGGTCGTAGACCTTGCGCAGCGCCGGCGCCATCTTGTTGCACAGCGTGCCCGCAACAATCATCAGGTCGCTCTGGCGCGGGCTGGGGCGAAACAACATGCCGAAGCGGTCGATGTCGTAGCGGGCCGCACCTGCATGCATCATTTCGACGGCACAACACGCCAACCCAAAGGTCATCGGCCACAACGAACCGGTCTTAGACCAGTTGATCAGCGTGTCGACGCTGGTGGTGACGAAGCCTTCCTTCAGTACGCCTTCAATGCCCATGGTGCTGCTCTCTGGTAGCTTGATTCGTGTCTGTCGCGGCGTGTGTCGCGACGTTTCCTGCCTGGCAAGCTACTCCCAATCGAGTGCGCCCTTTTTCCACTCGTAGGCGAAGCCGACGACAAGGATGGCCAGGAACACCATCATCGCCCAGAAGCCCGAAGCGCCGATTTCGCGCAGCGATACTGCCCACGGAAACAGGAAGGCTATTTCGAGGTCGAACAGGATGAAGAGGATGGCAACCAGGTAATAGCGCACATCGAACTTCATGCGCGCGTCTTCGAAGGCTTCGAAGCCGCACTCATACGGGGAATTTTTCGCCTTGTCGGGCCGCTGCGGACCGAGAAGAAAACCCAAAACCTGAGGCACCACGCCCACTGCTGCGCCGATCAGGATGAACAATATGACGGGCAGATAGGGTTCCAGATTCATGGTCTGTGCACGGCTGCGAACCGCGCTTTGCTGGAGCAGTTTCGCGCCACCGTGCAGGCAGCTGCGCAAGATTTGGTGCCGACGGCGAGACTCGAACTCGCACAGCTTTCGCCACTACCCCCTCAAGATAGCGTGTCTACCAATTTCACCACGTCGGCCAGGAAATAGAGCTTGAACAAATGGTTCGGATTGCATGAGGAGTAGCTCCCCGAACGGCTTTACATTCTAACCTGAAAGGCGACCTCGATCAGCGATTCCGCTGCACTGCAACAACCCTCGATCGCCCGGCACGAGTTGGCTGCAGCATGCGATCACTTGGCCGGAATGGCCCCGGCGCCCGACGCGGCAACACGCGGAGCGGCGGGGGCGATGGGTGCTGCCGGTGCAGTTAGACCGACAGCGGCGCTCGCGGCACCCGGCACCTGGGCGGCGCCTGTCAGCGGTGCACTGGCAGCAGCCGAGGCCGCGGGCCGGTCGAGCACACTGTCGGTCGCAGGGCGCGAGCGGTCATTCGAGAAGTACGCCAGCGCCAGCGTCGATGCGAAGAACACTGCCGCGCAAACCGCGGTCGAACGCGACAGGAAGTTCGCGCTGCCGGTGGCGCCGAACAAACTGCCCGAGGTCCCGCTGCCGAACGATGCGCCCATGTCGGCGCCCTTGCCGTGCTGGATCAGCACGAGACCAATCATCGCCAGCGCTGCGAGGATCTGCAAAACGATTATCAAATTCCACAGCAAGTTCATTCGTTCAACTCCAAAGCGTCGCAGCGTTGTGCGACTTGATCAACCCGCCGCGCGGCAGATGGCAGCGAAATCAGCGGTCTTCAACGAGGCACCACCAATCAGCCCGCCGTCAATGTCGGGTTGCGAGAAAAGGGATGTGGCGTTGTCGGGCTTGACGCTGCCACCATAGAGAATCCTCATGCCGTCGGCTTGCGCGGTGGCAGCCTTGAGCTGGGCGCGCAACACAGCATGAACCGCCTGCGCCTGCTCTGGCGTGGCGGTCTTGCCAGTGCCGATGGCCCACACGGGCTCGTAGGCCACCACGACCTGCGAGATACAGTGGCCCAGCGTGTGAATCACTGCCGACAGTTGGCGCTTCACGACCTCGTCGGTCTGCCCGGCCTCGTACTCGGCCAGCGTTTCACCCACGCACACGATCGGCGTGAGCCGGTGCGCCAGCGCGGCCTTGGCCTTGTCGGCGACGAGTTGGTCGCTTTCCGCGTGCAGCGCGCGGCGCTCGGAGTGGCCGTTGATGACATAGCGGCAGCCGAATTCGGCAAGCATGGCGGCCGAGACTTCGCCGGTGTAGGCGCCCGACTCGAAGGCCGAACAGTCTTGTGCGCCCCAGGCCATGGCGTCGCCCTGGAGAGACATGGCGACGTCACCGAGGTAGGCGAACGGGGCGCAAACCGCCACCTCCGCGACCCACGGGCCCGCTGCCTTGAGCGCCGCCAGCAGCTCGGTGTTGGCCGCCCGGTTGCCGTTCATCTTCCAGTTGCCAACAACGAGTTTGCGTCGCATGGATTTCGTCTCCTTCAGGGTCATGGCGGCGCGTTCACCAAGCCAGCACAAGCTTGCCGATGTGCTGGTTCGACTCCATCAGCGTGTGCGCCGCAGCGGCTTCGGCAGCAGAAAACACCTGATGAATCACCGGCTTCACGCGGCCGGCTTCAAACCACGGCCAGACCGTCTGGCGCAGCGCCTTTGCAATGGCTGTCTTGAACGCAATCGGGCGGGGGCGCAAGGTCGAACCGGTGATCGTCAAACGGCGACGCAGCACGACACCCGCATCAATCTGCGCCTCGACACCGCCCTGCACTGCGATGATCACGATGCGGCCATCTTCGGCCATGCACTTGATTTCGCGCGCCACATAGGCGCCCGCCACCATGTCGAGGATCACGTCGACGCCGTGGCCGCCGGTGATGCGCTTGACCTCTTCGACAAAGTCGGCGTTGCGGTAGTTGATGGCGTGGTCGGCACCCAGCCCGATGCAGGCCGCACACTTGGCGTCGGTGCCCGCCGTTGCGATCACCGTCGCACCCGCCGCCTTCGCCAACTGAATTGCGGTGACACCGATGCCGCTCGTGCCACCCTGGATCAGCAGCGTCTCGCCGCCCTGCAACCGCGCCCGGTCAAACACGTTCGACCAGACGGTGAAGAATGTTTCGGGCAGGCTGGCGGCCTGCACGTCGCTAAAACGCGCCGGCACGGGCAGGCATTGCCCGACCGGCGCGGTGCAGAATTCGGCATAGCCGCCACCCGCCACGAGTGCGCACACCCGATCACCGATTGCGAAGCCGGCCTCGTGCATGGCTGCCACGTCACCACTTTCAATCACGCCGGCCACTTCCAGACCGGGCAATTCGGACGCACCCGGTGGCACCGGGTACAAGCCCTTGCGCTGCAGCACATCGGGCCGGTTCACGCCCGCAGCGGCCACGCGGATCAAGACCTCGCCCGCAGCCGCGACGGGCGCTGCGCAGTCGACCAGTCGCAGCACCTCTGGGGCGCCGTAGGATGTGATCGCGATGGCTTTCATGCGCATGGGCTCCAGCAAGGTCATCGGAGCGCGGCGCCACTCGGGTAGCACCGCAGTCCCCTCGTGCATCAGTCGTGATGCGGTTGCGGTTGCACTTGCGCTTGCGGCGCAGCATCACGGTCGAGCAGCGCCTTCATCGACAGCTTGACGCGGCCCTTCTCATCCGTCTCGAGCACCTTGACGCGAACGATCTGGCCTTCCTTCAGGAAGTCGGTGACCTTCTCGACACGCTGGTGCGCGATCTGGCTGATGTGCAGCAGGCCGTCCTTGCCGGGCATCAGGTTCACGAGCGCCCCGAAGTCAAGGATCTTCACGACCGGGCCTTCGTAGATCTTGCCCACTTCCACTTCGGCAGTGATCTCGGCGATGCGCTTCTTGGCGTGCTCGGCCTTGTCGGCGTCGGTCGAGGAGATCGTGATCGTGCCGTCTTCGCCGATGTCGATCATGCAGCCGGTTTCTTCGGTCAGCGCACGGATGGTGGCGCCACCCTTGCCGATGATGTCGCGAATCTTTTCCGGGTTGATCTTCATCGTGTACAGGCGCGGTGCGAACTCCGACACCTCGGTGTTCGCCGTGCCCATCGCTTCGGTCATCTTGCCCAGGATGTGCAGGCGCGCTTCCTTGGCTTGCGCAAGTGCGACCTGCATGATTTCCTTGGTGATGCCCTGGATCTTGATGTCCATCTGCAGTGCGGTCACGCCGGAGGTGGTGCCTGCGACCTTGAAGTCCATGTCGCCGAGGTGATCTTCGTCGCCGAGGATGTCGGTCAGCACCGCGAAGCGGCTGCCGTCCTTGATCAGGCCCATCGCGATGCCGGCCACGTGCGCCTTCAACGGCACACCCGCGTCCATCAGCGCCAGGCAACCGCCGCACACCGACGCCATCGACGACGAGCCATTCGACTCGGTGATCTCGGAGACCACGCGCATCGCGTACGGGAAGTCGGACTGGTTCGGCAGCACCGCGACCAGAGCGCGCTTGGCGAGACGGCCGTGGCCGATTTCGCGGCGCTTCGGCGTGCCCACACGGCCGGTTTCGCCGGTGGCGAACGGGGGCATGTTGTAGTGCATCATGAAGTGCTCGGTGAACTCACCGGCCAATGCGTCGATGCGCTGTGCGTCGCGCGAGGTACCGAGCGTGGCAGCCACCAGAGCCTGGGTTTCGCCACGCGTGAACAGGGCCGAACCGTGGGCCCGCGGCAGCACGCTGCTGCGGATTTCGATCTGGCGCACGGTGCGCGTGTCGCGGCCGTCGATGCGCGGCTCGCCGGCCAGGATCTGGCTGCGCACGATGCGGGCTTCTATGTCGAACAGCACGTTGTCGAGGCCGACCATGTCGAAGGCTGCCCCTTCGGCTTGCAGCGACGCGGTGGTTGCAGCGGTTACCGCACGGGTGGCGTGGGTGCGAGCCTGCTTCGAGCGGATCTGGTAGGCGTCGCGCAGCGGCTGTTCGGCGAGTGCGGCAACCTTGGCGATGAAGGCTTCGTCTTTCGCGGGCGCGGCCCAGTCCCAGGCCGGCTTGCCGGCGTCACGCACGAGTTCGTGGATCGCGTTGATGGCGA
>CANJKD010000119.1 GCA_947474415.1 Burkholderiales bacterium
ACTCGTGCGCCGCGCGCGAGTGCGCAGCACGTTGAGCGAAGACCAGGCGCTGGCGGCGGCGCAAGAAGAGGTTCGAGCGGTTCGCCGCAAGAAGTGACTTGCACCCATGAGTTGGCAGGCCGTCATCGTCGACACCAACGTGGTCGTGGCCGGTTTGATCACCCGGAACGACACCTCGCCCGTCGCCCGCATCCTCGACGGCATGCTGGGCGCGGCTTTTCCCTTCGTGCTGTCCGAGGCCCTGCTGGCCGAATACCGTGCCGTGCTCGTGCGGCCGGTCCTGCGCAAGCTGCATGGCCTGACGGTTGCCGAGGTGGAGGCCATCCTGACCGACCTCGCCCAACACGCCATCGTTCTGCGGCCGGTATCCACGCCACCCGCGCCGCTCGCGCCCGAACCGGGCGATCAGCTGTTGTGGGAACTGCTTGCCACCAAGGCCGACCTGGCATTGGTCACTGGCGACAAGCTGCTGCTCAAGGATGCGGGCATGCGCGGGCGTGTGATTTCACCGCAATCCTTCATGGCAGGCCGATAGCGGATGTTCCCCAATGCTCACACCACCCGGAACCGCCTTGACACCGGTGCGAGATCCGGTGCGACTCACGCCAGTGCGCAAGAGGCAAGTATGGCGAATCACACTAAGATCGGGCACACCGATATCGGGTCACTGCCTGCGCAGGCCACTATGCGAAACATCACCCTGACCGCCGACGAGAGTCTCATTGAGGCTGCGCGCCAACGTGCGCGGATCGAGCACACAACTTTGAACGAACAGTTCCGCTGCTGGCTGGCCGAATGTGCCCGCAGCCCGGAACGCACGCAGCAATATGCCGCCGTGATGGCCAAACTGCGCGGCCAATTGAAGGTCGGGCGAAAGCTCTCGCGAGACGAGATGAATGAGCGCTGAAGTCTCCATAAACACCTAAGCCTTTATCTATCACCACGACGTGGCGCTGGCGATTCATCACCCGTTCAAGCGCTGAATTCCGTGTTCTCCATCCTCATCCCCACCTGGAACAACCTGGAGTACCTGCGCCTGTGCGTGCGCAGCATTCGCGAGAATTCGGCCCATGCGCACCAGATCATCGTGCACGTGAACGATGGCAGCGACGGCAGCCGCGAATGGGTGATGCGCGAGCAGCTCGACGCCACCTTTTCGGAAAGCAACGTCGGCATCTGCTGGGCGGTGAACGAGGCGGCACAAATGGCCGACCACGACCTGATCGTCTACCTGAACGATGACATGTACTGCCTGCCCGGCTGGGACACGGCCCTGCTGGCGCGCGCGGCGGCCATGCCGCGCGACCTGTTCATGCTCTCGGGCACGATGGTGGAGCCGCGCGACAGCGGCAACCCTTGTGTCGTGGTGGCCGACCATGGCGACTCGGTGGAAGGCTTTCGCGAGGCCGAGTTGCTGAAGGCGGCGCCCGGCCTGAAGCGCGCCGACTGGTACGGGGCCACCTGGCCGCCGACGGTGGTGCACCGCAAGTGGTGGTTCAACTGCGGCGGCTACAGCACCGAACTGTCGCCCGGCATGAGCAGCGACAACGACTTCTCGATGAAGCTCTGGCATGCCGGCTGCCGGCACTTCGTCGGCGTCGGTGATTCGCTGGTGTACCACTTCCAGTGCAAATCGACCGGCAAGGTGGTGAAGAACGACGGTCGGCGCCAGTTCCTCGACAAATGGGGCATGACTCAATCGACCTTCGACCGCTTCTACCTGCGCCGTGGGCAACCGGCCGCTGCGCTGCAACTGCCCGAGCCGGAACACAGCCGCGCATTGCGCCTGGCAATGTGGCGCAGCCGCATGCGCAAGCGGTTCGGCTAGGTCCGGCCCGAGACGAGTCGCTTCAGGAAGAAGAAGGGCGCGTACACGCCGGGCACCGCCGCATAGAGCCACATCCGCAGCCGCAGCCCGAGCGGCACGCCCGAGGCGTGCAGCGCGATGCCGAACTTTCGACCGATGCCTTGCGCCGCGAACACGTCGCCAATGAAGCGCTCGCGCTTCAGCTTGGCGTCGAAGGCGGCTTGCACCGCAGCCAGCTGCCCCATCGTGCGGGCATCCTGCAGGAGCTGCTCGTGTTCGACCAGCGCGTGCCGGTTGTTCTTCAATATGCGTGCGGTCACGTCTTGCGCGCGCAGGTTCCGCACCCGGCGCGAGATGCCGCCACGCCCATAACCGACCATCGGTTCGGGCAGCGTGAGCGCGCCGCCCAAACCGATGGCGCGGAACACCATGATCAGGTCTTCGGCGACCACGCCGGCGGGCAGCGGGCCGAAGCGGTCGAACAGCCGGCGCGTCCACGCCTGTGCGGCGCCGACGACGAAAGGCGGGTCGGCCAGCCAGTCTTCGACGGATCCGTAGCGTTGCAGTTCGGACGGCATGATCGGCGCATGCATCGCGCCGCCATCGTCCATGTCGAACAGGGCGCTGGCGATCAGGTCAGGCCGGCGCCCGTGGGCCAGCCAGGCGCGCGCGACGGTCTCGCAGCGCTGCGGCAGCGAGACATCGTCACCCGCCGCAACGAACAGCAGTTCGCCTGTCGACAGGCCGACCAGGTGGCTCAGGTGCGCCCCGATGCCCAGATTGCGTGGGTTACGGTTCAGCACGATGCGGTGCGGGCCGGCATAGCCCGCCACCGCAGCCTGCATCGCGGCGAAGGTGCCGTCACTCGACGCGTCGTCCGAGACCACGATTTCGAGCGGCGAATATGTCTGCGCCAGCGCGCCCCGGATGGCGCGGGCAATGGTGTCGGGCTGCTGGTAGGCGATCAGCAGCATGGACACCAGCGGCCTCGGCTCGTCGCCCATCATGGACGCAGCGCCGCTATGCCCGGCCACTGGGGTCGAACCCCACTACGGCGCCTTGCGGTGCTTGCCGCGCGGGGTCGAGAGCAGGTCGCCGAAGACCTTGATCTTCAGGCCGCGGCGCATCGCCTTGCCGCTGGCCGTCATCGCATAGCGCTCGTCGAAACCATGCTTCATCGATGCGTCGAGCTGCACCGACCCGCCGTGCCGTAACCCGACGAAGTACAGGTCGCGGGTCAGGTAGTTGACCCAGCTCGCCCAGTCGCTGAGCCAGCCCTTCAGGTACAACGAATCCTCGAAGTCGGCGACGGTCAAGTTGCGGTAGTAGTCCCAGCTTTCGGCCGAGGTGAAAGGTGATGCATCGGGGTTGGTGCGCGTGGTGCCGTGCTCGAGCCGGCCCGTGGTGGCGCAGCTGATCATCACGATGCCGCCGGGCTTCGTCATGCGCAGCATGTTGGCGATGGTTTCGCGCCAGAACGGGTTGTGTTCCATGCATTCGGCCGAGATCACGGTATCGAAGTGGCCGGTCGGGAACTCGACCAGCTGGCCTTGACAGGCGAGGTCGACGCCGGGCGCGAGTTGCAGATCCACGCCCACATAGATGCAGTCGCTGAACAGCTCGCGGACCGAGCCGTTGATGTCGAGCGAACCCACTTCGAGCACGCGCGCGCCCTTGAACGCATTCGGGTAATGGGCACGAACGCCCGTGAAGAATTCCGCCTGCTCGGGATGCGCCATGTGGGTTCTCTTGTGTCGCGAAGTTCTCGCGGTGGAATGATAGGAGACAGGGCGCGGGCCGCAGACGCGCCAACGACCAACCCAGCCGGCTGCCTGATGTCAAGGCATTGCCGTCCTGCGCGCCATGAAGGTCACGAGCGCCGGGTTGACGGCGTCTTGCATCAACTCCACGTCCAAGCCGGCCGCCGTGCAGAGATCAACGAAGTCGGCACCGAATTCATTGAAGACGAGAAAGTCGGTCTTGCCTTCCTGGGCGACCCCATGGTAGCTGGGCGGCAGCAGATGCGTCAGCGCTCCGCCTTGAATCGTGGCACGCTGGCGCGTCGGGCGGTCCCAGATGATCGGGACCGTGAACACATGCATGCCGCCTGGCTTGAGCACCCGGCAGGTTTCGCGCAACGCCGGGCCGATGTTCGGCACATGCTCCAGGGTGTCGGAAGTGATGACGATGTCAAAACTCGCGTCGGCGTAGGTCAGGCGCATCAGGTCTTCTGACGGCACGCCCTGCTGGGTGCTGCCGAACTCGGAAAAGCGCAGTCCGGGGCAGCGCCGAAGGTGGCGATGCAGGTTTCCGGCCGAGTTGATTTCGGCAATTGAAAGTGCGCGGGCCTTCGGGTCGCGAAACAGCGTGCTGCGTCGGCTGGCGGAACTGCCGCTGAGGCGGTTTGCAGCGGTGACAATCGCGGCGGCGAGTTGACCGCTGCGCAGGCTGGACCCGCACCACGCGCAACGGCTGCCTTCGCGCTCGTCCATCCAGCGGTGCCATTGCGGTGTCAGCTCCCATTCGGTCATCAGCCCCGGCCACAACACATCGCGATGCAATGGCCTGCCCTTGAAACCGCAGGTGCCGCAGGGCTTACCGCCGTCGATGCGGCTGACGATGATCTCGCGGGCGCGGCGCCCGATGCGCTGCAGGCGCTTCACGACCTTGAGCATGCGGTGCGGTGAAAGTGGGTGTTCATTGATGGCGGCGTAACCGGTCTGCAGGGCCGCTACCAGGCAGAGGCCCAGCGCAGCAAGGCGTCGAGGTGCACAGCCACCGACGGATCGTACGAGAGTTGCATTCGGGGCGCTTCGAGTCGGTGCGTGCCGGCGCTCCACATTTCAACCGCACGTGCGATGGCCTGCCCGAGGCCCGTGGGTTGTTCGAGGGTGAAAGGCAAGCCGGCGGGTGCTCTCAAGACCTCGGCACAACCGACGTTGTCGGCCACCAGCACCGGCGTACCGCACAGCACCGACTCGATGCCGACCAGCCCGAAGGGTTCGTAGCGCGAGGCCATCACGCTGAAGTCGACCGCGCGGAACACGTCTTCGATGTCGGTGCGGTAGCCGAGGTATCGCAGGTTCGGGCCCTGCGCATCGATGGGCCGCCCGGCCACCGCCAGCAGCACCGGCAGGTGGGTGTTCTGGAAGAAGTCTAGTAGCAGGTCGAGGCCCTTGCGGCGGTGGCCGGTGGATGCGAGCAGGAAAACCGCCCGGTCATCCGGCAGGCCCAGGCTTTCGCGCAACTGCATGCGGCGCGCGTCGGGCACAGGGCTGAAGCGGTCGCCATCAATGGGCGGGTAGAGCACCTCGATCTTTTCGGGCGCCACGCCGTAGTGCTGCTGCACCTGCTGCGCCAGGCCGCGCGAGTGCGCGACGATCAGCTTCGCGTTCGTCAGGTGATCGCGCTCTAGCGCGATCTTCCAGCGGTCGATGCGGCCAGGGCGTTGGCCCATCGCTTCGAGGTAAGCCGGGTGGTTGCTGCCGCAGATGGCGATGTCGGCAGCGCCGGTCTGGTTGCAGGCGATCAAGGGTGCCCAGCCGCCTTGCCGTTTGAGTGATCGCAAGCGCCAGTCGAACCAGATATCGCGCAGCTTGCCTGGCACACCGGTCATGCGCACCGGCAACGGGTCGACCCAGCCGTATTCGGGCAGCGATGTGTCGAAGGCCTTGGCCGCGAACACCGGCTTGATGCCGCGCGCGTGCAGGCCGCGCACCAGGGTCAGCGCGTAGCGTTCGATGCCGCCGCTGTTGCGCAGACCGTGGTTGGAGATGGCGAGGTGCATCGCGGGTTCGGTTGCGGTGGCCGGCGGCCGGCCATCAGGCCTTGGGCTTGTCCTTGGGCACGCGGCCCATCAGGTAGAACTCGTCGTTCGGCCGCATCGAAGTCACGTTCGCCATGCGGTTCGACAGGCCGAACAGCGCGGTGATGCCGGCGATGTCCCAGGCGTCTTCATCGCTCCAGCCGTGTTCGCGCAGGGCCGCGAAGTCGGCATCCGTGACGGCATGCGAGGCGCTGCACACCTTCATCGCGAAGCTCAGCATCGCGGTCTGGCGCGGCGTGATGTCGGCCTTCAGATAGTTGGTGGCGAGCTGGTCCGCGATGCGTGGGTTCTTTTCGTAGATTCGCAGGATCGCGCCGTGCGCTACCACGCAGTACAAGCAACCGTTCGCGCCGCTGGTGGCGACGATGATCATTTCCTTCTCGCCCTTGGTCAGGCCATCTGGCCCGGTGTCGCGCAGCAGCAGCGCGTCGTGGTAGGCGAAGAAGGCGCGGAACTCGGCGGGCCGGTGCGCGAAGGTCAGGAAGACGTTGGGCACGAAGCCTGCCTTCTGCTGCACATCGAGGATTTTCTGGCGGATGTCGTCCGGCAGGTTTTCCAGCGTGGGGACGGGGAAGCGGCTGATCGGAAATGTCATGGTGCTCAGCTCCTGAATTGCATGGCATGCAGCCGCGCGTACAGCCCGCGATGGGCCAGCAGCTCGGCATGGCTGCCCTGTTCGACAACGCGCCCGGCATTGAGCGCAACGATGCGGTCGGCGCGCTCGATGGTCGAGAGCCGGTGCGCGATGACAAGGCTGGTGCGGCCCTTCATCAAGGTTTCGAGTGCCTGTTGCACGAGCTGCTCCGATTCGGAATCGAGCGCCGAAGTGGCCTCGTCAAGGATCAGGATCGGCGCGTCTTTGTAGATCGCGCGGGCGATGGCGAGGCGCTGGCGCTGTCCGCCCGAGAGCTGCGTGCCGTTGTGGCCGATGACGGTCGCCATGCCTTGCGGCAGGCCGTCGACGAAGTCGGCAAGGTTCGCGGACACCAGTGCCGCGCGCGCTTTGCTGGCGTCGACGGGCGCACCGAAGCAGACGTTCGCCGCCAGGCTGTCGTTGAACAGCACCACGTCCTGGCTGACAAGGGCGAACTGGGCCCGCAAGGCGTTCAGGTTCCACTGCGGCAAGGGCACGCCGTCGAGCGCGACCGTGCCATCACTCGGGTCGAGAAAGCGCGGCAGCAGGTTCACCAGCGTGCTCTTGCCGGCGCCCGAGGGGCCGACCATCGCGACGGTTTCGCCAGCGCGGATGTCGAGGTCGATGCGGTCCAGCGCGGGCGGGTTGCCGGCCTCGCCGAAGCGCACCGTCACGCCGCGCAGCGACAGCTCGCCGCGCGCGCGGCCATCGCCGCCGGGCACGTGCGTGCCGCTGGTTTC
>CANJKD010000120.1 GCA_947474415.1 Burkholderiales bacterium
GGGGGGAATTCGGGCGGCGAAGTGCAACGCGGCGGCGGCATCGGCCACGTGCACGATCAAGGGGTGGTTTGCGGGCCGGCCCTTGGCCTCGAAGATCTTTGAAACGGCAGCGTCGGCGTCGGCCCGCGCGCCGAGGCCGTAGACGGTCTCGGTCGGGAACGCGACCAGCGCGCCGCCAGCCAGCAGGGCAGCAGCGCGCTCGATGGCCGCTGGGTCGGTGCCGTCAAGCCGCACGGGTCACCAGGCAGTCACCAGACTTCCAGGCCGAGCCGCGCCGCCGCTTGGCGCGCCACGGCGTCGGCCTGCATTGCATCGACCGCCGTGACCGTCAGGTGGCCCATCTTGCGGCCGGGCCGGGCCTCGGCCTTGCCATACAAATGCAGGTGCACGCCGGGCAGCGCCAGCACACTGGCCCAGTCGGGTTCGACTTCGCGGCCGACGTCGAACCACAAGTCGCCCAGCAGGTTCAGCATCACGCAGGGCGAATGCAGGCGGGGCGCCACCAGCGGTGCACCGGTCATGGCGCGCACCTGCAGGTCGAACTGCGAGACATCGCAGGCGTCGATGCTGTAGTGGCCGGAGTTGTGCGGTCGGGGCGCCATTTCGTTGGCCACCAGCGCGCCGTCTTGCAGCACGAAGAATTCGACGCACAGCACGCCGACGTAGCCCAGCGCCGTGGCGATCCGGCCCGCCGCCGCGACTGCGGTGGCCTGCAATTCAGCACCGAGGTCTGGGGCTGGAACGCGCGTCACGGCCAGAACGCCGTCGCGGTGCAGGTTCTGCTGGGCCGGCAGGTGCACCACGACGCCATCGGCCCCGCGCGCCACGATCACGCTGATCTCGAACGCCAGCGGCAGCAACTTCTCCAGCACGCAGGAGACGCTGCCCAGTTCGACCCATGCGGCGGCGAGTTCGTCGCGGCCGGTGACCCGCACCTGCCCCTTGCCGTCGTAGCCGAGCCGGGTGGTCTTCAGGATGCCGGGCAGCAACGAGGCATCGATGCCAGCGATCTGCGCTGCCGATTCAACCAGCGCATGTGGCGCGCAAGGCACGCCACAGCGCACGAAGTGCGCCTTCTCGGCAGCACGGTCCTGACACACGGCCACGGCGGCGGCACCCGGCGCCACCGGCCGCGAAGCCGCCAGCGTGGCGAGCATGGCCAGCGACGAGGCGGGTACGTTCTCGAACTCGGTGGTGACTGCCGCGCTGCACTGCGCCATTTCGGCGAGCCCGGCCGCGTCTTGGTAGCCGCTGCGGATGTGGTGGTGCGCGACCAGCCCGGCAGGGCTGGTCGGGTCGGGGTCGAGCACGGCAACGGCGTAACCCATTTTCTGGGCCGCATGCGCGAACATGCGCGCCAACTGGCCCCCGCCCATCACGCCGAGCGTGGCACCGGGTGCGATGAATTCGTGCGTTGACGGCGCCCCGCGGGCTTCAGTGCCCTGCATCATTTCAGGTCTGCCGACATCGCGCGGGCCACCTCGGTCTGCCGCGCCCGGTACGCTTCCAGCCGTGCGCGCAAGGCCGGGTCTTCATTGGCCAGCATCGCCACCGCGAACAGCGCCGCATTGGCAGCGCCGGCCGTGCCGATGGCAAAGGTGGCCACCGGAATGCCCTTCGGCATCTGGACAATGGAGTACAGCGAGTCGACGCCCTGCAGGTGCTTGCTCGCCACCGGCACGCCGAGCACCGGCACAGTGGTCTTGGCCGCCAGCATGCCGGGCAGGTGCGCGGCGCCGCCGGCCCCGGCAATGATCGCCTTGAGCCCGCGCACCGCTGCGCCATCAGCGTAAGCGAACAGTTCGTCCGGCATTCGATGGGCCGAGACGACGCGGGCTTCGTGGGGGACGCCGAACTCGGCGAGAATCTCGGTGGCCGCGCGCATGGTGTCCCAGTCACTGCTGGAACCCATCACGACGCCGACCACCACAGGGGCGCTGCTCAAGGCTCGCTCCAGGGTGCTGATGAACCTTGAATTGTAGGCGGGCGGCATCCACCTGCTGCCCCACCCGCGTTTGCCACCGCGCTCACGTCCCGACCCACCCGCGACCCACCCGCGACTCACCCGGAAGCACCGAACATGCTGGACATCACACGTCAGAACCTTGAAACCGACCTGATCGAGGCTTCGCTCCAGCAACCCGTGCTGCTCGACATCTGGGCCCCGTGGTGCGGCCCGTGCAAGGCACTCGGGCCGTTGCTGGAAAAGATCGAAGTCGCCTACGGCGGGCGCTTCAAGCTGGCCAAGCTGAATTCTGATGACGAGCCCGAAGTGGCCGGCCAGTTGTCGAAGATGTTCGGCGTGCGCAGCATCCCGTTCTGCGTGCTGTTCAAGGACGGCCAGCCGGTCGACGGCTTCGTCGGCGCCATTCCCGAAGGCGAGATCCGAACCTTCCTCGACAAGCACGTGCCGAGCGCCGAAGCGGTGGCCGCCGAAGAAGACCTGGATGAGGCCGAAGCCCTGCTCGCCGAAGGCGACACCGAAGGCGCGTTGAACAAGCAGCGCGACGCGCTCACCGCCAACCCCGCCAACGACACCGCGCGCTACGACCTGCTGCGCGCGCTGCTCGGCGCCGGGCTCGTCGACGAGGCCCGCAGCACCTTCGCGCCGGTGGCCACGAACCCCGGCCTCGACGCCCGCCTGGCCGCGTGCGGGCACTGGCTGAAGGCCTGCGAGCGCGTCGCGGAGCCGCAGCGCCAGCCCGCGCTCGAAGCCGTGCTCGCCGCCGACAAGCGCAACTTCGAGGCCCGCTTCGAGCTGGCGCAGATCCACTTCGCGGCCCAGCGCTTCACGCAGGCGATGGACGAGCTGCTCGAAATCATCATGCGCGACAAGGCCTGGAACGGCGAACTCGCCCGCAAGACCTACGTAGCCATCCTCGAACTGATGACCAAGGCCCGCGCCGCTGCGGCCGATGCCTCGGCGCCGGCGAGCACCTTGCAGTTGTCCGGCAAGCTCGCGGTGGCCCCGACCGACCCTGTCGTCGACGGCTACCGGCGCAAGCTGAGCATGGCGGTGTTCTAGCCGACCACCGCGGCGCTGGCGGGCCGCAGCTGCCATTCCAGTGCCACGCAGGCGCCGCCACCCGCCCGGGGCTCGACCCGCAGCCGCGCACCGATCGATGCGGCCCGAGCCTGCATGTTGACGATGCCATGGCCCTGGCGTGGCGGGCTCGACGTGCCGGTGTCGAGCCCGACGCCGTTGTCGCTGATCTGCAGCTTCACCATGGGTTCGGCTGCGGCATCTCAACGCGCCCGCACCGTCACCCGCGCGGCGCGGCGCGGCGCAGGAATGCTTCAGCACATTGGTGAAGGCCTCCAGCAGGATGCGCTGGATCTGCAGCACTTCGTGCGGCGCGAGTTGGCGCAGTGCCGGCAGTTCGGCCACATCCCAGACCACCTCGATGCCGGCGGGCTGCAGGCGCGGTTGCTGGCGGTAGCGCAGCGTCGCCAGCACCGTGACCAGATCGTCGTGCGCCCATGGGGCCGGCACTGCGATTGATCTGACGCAGCCGGCGCCGAGCCAACGACCTGCAAGACTCTGTCAGGCGCCTTCGTCCCACGGCAACATCATCATCGTCAGCACCAGCTTCTCGAACTCGGGTTCGAAGCGGTCGATGATCTGCTGCGGGTGCGGGCACAGGCGCCTGTCGGTGATGAGACCAAACTGCACCCCGCCGCCGTACGACAGGATGCTCACGCCCACGCCGATGTCGCCCGAGGCCGGCACCCAGAACATGGTCTGGCGCAGCGTGGCGCCACAGAACTTGAGCGGCACGGCCGGGCCGGGCACGTTCGTGATGACGGCCGTGGCCTTCTTCGAGAACAGCCCCAAGATCCCGTCCTGCACCGGCTTGATCAACAGGCCGGCGACCGACAGCACCGCGAACGCCAGCAGCGGCTGGTAGCTGTTCTTCAAGTCGTTCATGCCGGCCCGCACCGCGTAGACGCGCTCGATCGGGTTGTCGATGCCGATCGGCAGCGTCAGCGGCGCCAGGCCGAAGCGGTTGCCGAGCTTCCATGCGTGTTCGAGTGGGCGCAGGTTCACCGGCACCATCGCGCGGATTTCCTTGCCCGTGGGGTCGTCGCCCTGCGAACGCAAGTAAGCGCCGATGGCGCCGGCCACGCAGGCCAGCAGCACGTCGTTGACCGAACAGTTCAAGGCGCGGCCGATGGCCTTGACCTGGTCCAGCGGCATCGGCTCACCCCAGGCCACCACCTTCTGGCCGATCGGCTTGCCCTTCAACAGCGTGGGCGAGTCGTCGGCCATCAGCGCCATCGCGGCCACATCGCCCAGCACCTTGGCGCCGGTGCGCGCCATGTCAAGTGAACCGAGCAAACCCTGTTGCGGGTGCGACAGGATGTCCATCGCCTTGCCGACCCCGCCGCCATACAAGCCGACGGCCTTGCTGGCGAGTTCGGCGAGCGGCTTCATCACCGCGTCGGACAGCCAGTCGCCCTCGGCTTCGGGCTCGGCGCGGGGCTTGCGCTTCGGCGTGTCCATGCCGCCATCGGTGATCGACATCATCACCGAGATCAGCGAGATGCCGTCACCGATGCAATGGTGGATGCGCAGCACCAGTGCACTGCCGCCTTCGTAGTGGTCGATCAGGTGGAATTGCCACAGCGGGTGGTCGGGATCGAGTGGCGTGTTCGCCAGCTCGCCGGCCAGCGCCTGCAAGGCCTCGCGCTCGCTCTGTCCGGGCTCGCGCTGCAGCGTGGCGTGCAGCACATGGCGCTGGATGTCGAAACCGTCGTCGGGCACCCAGCTGGCACCCATCGCGTCGAGCACGACCTTCTGGCGGAAGCGGTCGAACTTCAGCAACTTGTCTTCGATGCGCTCGCAGAGCTTCGCGTGCGTGATGCCGGGCTGCAGCAGCCAGACGCCGACGATCATCATCAGGTTCACGTCGTTGTCCATGCGCAGCCAGGCGGTGTCCACGCGCGACATGCGATGCGAGGTCAGCGGCATTGGGTTTCTCCTTGCGGGTGTCGTTCTTGAAGAGCCCAAGATGCTGGGTAACATCGCCCCCGTCAATGGACATTTTCACTCACAGGGGAACATTTCATGGCCGACCTGCAAGCCCAGTTCGAGCAAGCCGTCAAGGATTCGAAGCGCCTCGACGAGAAGCCCGACAACATGACCTTGCTGAAGATCTATGCGCTGTACAAGCAGGCCAGCGTCGGTGACGTGGACGGCAAGCGCCCCGGCTTCACCGACATGGTCGGCCGTGCCAAATGGGACGCATGGAACGAGGCCAAGGGCCAGACCAGTGAAGCGGCGATGCAGGCGTATGTCGACCTGATCGAATCGCTGAAGTAGAAGGTCGGCCGGCAGGGCTTGCCGGCTAGACCTTCTTCGCTGCAGCCTTCTTCACTGCAGCCTTCTTCACTGCTGCCTTCAGGCTCCCCGCTCCCGCGCTCTTTTGCAGCAGCGCATCGAGGTTCTTCTCGATCTCGTGCTCGATCTTCTTGCTGAAGGCACGGAGCAGAAATCCGAGATGGGCTTCGAGTGTGAAGTGGTTGGCGGCGACTATCAATTCGCCCTTCACGCCGCTGCGCGTGAACTCGACAGTGTCGCTGGTCTCGCCTTCCAGAATCGTGCAGTCCATGTCGAATTCGGCCTCGGCCTGCTCGGCCCATTGAAGCGCCACCTTGCGCGCCTCGGGCAAGCCGAGTTGGTGGTCACGGTGGATGTGGATGTCGGCCATGGGCGGGTGTCCTCGGGTGAATGGGTTCTGGCGCAGCGTATCGCCTCAACGGATGGGCTTCGCCCTCGCTGTCATGGCAGGGCTTCGCGGCGCTCAACCTGGGGCAACGCTGCCAGGCGTTTGACCTCGGCGTAGAAGCGCTTGAAGTCGCGCCCTTCGCGCTCGAACAGACGCTCGAAATTCGGCACCAGTTCGTTGTACGCGGCGAGCACGCCGAACGACGCGTTGTTCGCGCGCGAGAACCAGCCGTCATACCCTGAAAACCCACCCCATCGCCCGGCCTTCAGGCTCGCGTAGTCGGCGTGCAGATGCGCCGTCAACGCGGCCTTGGCGGCGCGCTTCGCGTCGTCACTGAGCGCGCCGCGATAGATCGCGTTGAACGCATCGCGATAGCGCGACGTCAGCGCACGGAAGTCGGCGCGGCGCACCTCGGCGCGCTCCGAATCGTCGCGCGCCTTCGCGTCGGCGTGGTCGGCCAGCCAGCGCACGCTGCCGATGCGTTCGACCGCGGTCGCGAACGACTCGTTGAATAGCGTGTCGCCCTTCGCGTAAGCGATCTGGTGTGCCAGCTCATGAAATATCAGCCGCGCCAGTTCGCCTTCCGGGTAGTCGATGAATGTGTTCAGCAACGGGTCGGCAAAGGCGTCGAAGGGCAGCAGGCCGAGCGTCGAATAGGCCGGCACGCCATACACGCTGACCTCCAGCCCCTGCGCACGCAAGTCCGCACCGAATGCATCGGCGGCGGGCTTGTCGTAGTAGCCGCGGTAAGCCACGCAGCCGACGACCGGGAAGCACCAGGTCTGCAGCGTGAGGCTCAGTTCGGGTGCGGCCACCACGTTCCAGACGGCGGCGCTGCGTTGCACGTCGGCATAGCGGCGGTAGCTGGCGTTTTCGGGCTCCTGCAGTTCGCTCACGGCATAGTCGCGGATGCGCTGGCTGAGTTCCAGCCGCGCCTTCAGTGGCGCCGGAGTGGCCGCGTCGGCCAGCCATTCGGGCACCGGCCGCGCGCTGCGCACAATGCCCATGTGGCCGCCAACCGACTGCGCGTAGTAGCCAACCGTGCTGCAGCCCGAGGTCAGGCAGACGGTGGCACTCGCTGCCAGCACCACGCCCACCAGACCGAGACTCGCCATCAGCAGCCAGCGCTTCACGCCACAGGTGGCTCGGCCACCGCCGGGCCGCTCCCAAGGCGGCCGAGCACCCGCTCGGCGGGTGGCGGCGGTACCCCGTCGCCGGGTGCTCCAACGACCTCCACCAGGCAATCGTA
>CANJKD010000121.1 GCA_947474415.1 Burkholderiales bacterium
GCCTGGCGAGACGCATCTTCGAGCCGTTCTTCACGACCCGCGCGGCCCAGTTCGGCACCGGCCTGGGCCTGACGATCTGCACCGAAATTGCGCTCGAGCATGGGGGCCGCATCGAGCTGCGCAGCGGCGCGCCGGAAGGCGCGAGCTTCTGTGTGATGTTGCCCAAGGGGGCGGCGTGACCGACCGCAAAGCCGCTGACGGCGCCTTGCTGCGCGCTGCCGCTCAGGTGCTGGTGATCGACGACGACCGCGGCATTTGCGAGTGCGTTGAGATGCTGCTCGACCGCGCTGGCCACGCCAGCGTGATCACGCACCTCGGCGACGAAGGGCTGGCGCAACTCAAGACGCGCGAGTTCGACCTGGTGATCACCGACTTGCGGTTGCCGGATGCGAGTGGCCTGGACATCGTGGCGGCTGTGAAGGCGCTGCACCCCGAGACACAGGTCATTCTGATGACAAGTTTTTCGTCGGTCGAAAGCGCCATCGAAGCACTGCGCTGCGGCGCGAACGACTACGTCATCAAGCCTTTCGACAACGATGACTTCGTGTTTTCGGTCGAACGGGCTCTGGGCGAGCGCCGCACCCGCAAGGAAAACGCCGCGCTGCGGCGCAACCTGAAGAAGGTCTTCACGCAGCAGACCATCATCGGCGAGAGCGACGGCGTGAAACGCCTGCTCTCGATGATCCAGCGCGTTGCCGCCACTGATGCGAATGTGCTGATCCAGGGCGAGAGCGGCTGCGGCAAGGAACTCGTGGCGCAGGCCATTCATTTCGGCGGCAGCCGGGCGCAGCGGCCTTTCGTCGCGGTGAATTGCGGCGCAATTCCGGCCGAACTGATCGAGTCTGAATTGTTCGGCCGCGAAAAGGGCGCTTACACCGGGGCAAGCAGCGCCAGTGAAGGCCTGATTCGCGAGGCCAGCGGCGGCACGCTGTTTCTCGACGAGGTCTCGGAGATGCCGCTGGCCGCGCAAGTCAAGCTGCTGCGCGTGCTGCAAGAGCGCCAGGTGCGCCCGCTCGGCTCGAACCAGAGCTTTCTCACCGACACGCGCTTCCTCGCGGCGAGCAACCGCAACCTGAAGGAAAGCGCGGAGCGCGGTAGTTTCCGGGCCGACCTGTACTACCGCCTGAACGTCATCGCGATCCATGTGCCGCCGCTGCGCGAGCGCGGCGCTGACATCGAGTTGCTGGCGCGCCACTTCATGCACCAGTTCTGCCGCAAGTTCGCCAGCCCGGTGACCCGCATGCACAAAGACTTCGTCGAGTTCCTGTACCACCACAGCTGGCCGGGGAATGTGCGCGAGCTGCAAAACGTGATCGAGCGGGCCGTGATCCTGGCCGACTCCGACGTGCTCACCTTGAGCGATCTCGAAGAGATGATCGCCACGCCCGCCAGCGATGCCGTTGCATTGATCGCACCCAAGGGCAGCGACTTGCCCTTGTCGATCGAGGAATACACCAAGGAAGTCATCACCCAGTACCAAGACCGCTACGGCGAGGCTGAACTGGCCGCGCTGCTGGGCATCGGCCGCAAGGCGCTGTGGGTGCGGCGCCGGCACTGGGACTTGTACCGGACGAGCGAGTCAGCATGAACACCCACCGGAGCCTACCGATGACCAACCCGGCCCCCGCTGACGAGACGCCCTGTGCGCTCTTGTCGCAGACGAACTTTTTCGGCCGGTTGACACCGAGCCAGCTGGATCGTGTTGACGCCCTGACTACCGTGCAGGATTGTGAGGCGGGCCAGCAGGTCTATCGCGCCGGCGATCCGGCCAACAACGTCTATGTGCTGGTGCACGGCAGGGTCCGGCAGGCGATCGGCTTCGGTGGGCGCACGGCCAGCGTCGGCGACATCCTGCGCTGCGGCGAGTTGTTCGGCTGGGCCGCGCTGACACCGCCGCGCAATGTGCGCATCGCCACGGTGGCCTGCCTCGCGCCGTGCCGGTTCCTCGTCATCGACGGTGCCGGCTTGATCGGCCTGATGGAGCAAGACCATACGGTCGGCTACCGCCTGATGACGCAACTGAACCGCTTGATCACAGGCACGTTGACTTCGTTTGCCGGCGGTTAGCCCGGGCTGAGCGAGCGCATCGCTGACCCGCATGGTTCACGTGACCACGTAGGAACTAGGGCGGCATGGCTCTGTGGATGCCTGCTGATCGAGGTGTCGAATCTCGATGAGCGGATGGGGAGTGCCGAACCCAAACTGTACCGAGGAAATTGACATCGGGACCGTCGGGTTCGGCCGACTTGGCCGACCTGCGGTAGGCAGCCGCTTCGACGGTGGCAGCATGACCGTCAAGACACTCGTTGGCCCTGGCAATCGCCGTCAACATGGCCCTTCAGGCCCTGCCGTGGTCGATGCGTGAAAGATGTGGGCCTAGAGCAAACGCACCAGCAACCCGGCGCCCACGCCAACGCACAACAGCCCGACCCCCCGGCGCAGCCAGCGCGCATCGACGGCATGCGCCGCTCGCACGCCGACGACCACACCGAGCACCGCGAACAGCGTCAACAGCGCGGCCAGCCTCAGGTCGACGTTGCCTTGCGCCAGATGCGCGACGCTGCCCGAGACCGACGCGACGATCTGGATCACCTGGCTGGCGCCGATGGCAGCCAGTGCGGGGAAGCCGCACACCACCAGCATCGGTACCGCCAGCGCCGGACCGCCGATGCCGGTCAGGCCCGAGCCGAAGCCGGTGACGGCGCCGATCACGAACAGCAGCGCCCGCTGCCGGCGCGGCCGGTCGTCGAAGCAGGCGGTGCGAAGCGCGCTGCTGGTGAACAGCGTGTTCGCGCCGGCCGCCACGATCAGCAGCGCCAGGATCAACGTGAGCAGCTTCGCATCGAGCCGTGCATTGGCCCAGCCACCGACCACGCCGAACAGCGCGCCGCCCAGACACAAGGGCGTCGTCAGCGCCCAGTCGATGCTGCCGCGGCGCTGGAACAACGCGGTACCGACGATGCCTGTGAAGATGAAAGTGAAGAGCGCCGTGGCCATCGCGGCCTGGATCGGCAGTGGCGCCAGCATCTGAAGGGCCGGGATCAGCAGGATGCCACCGACACCGACGGCGCCGATCAGGATGCCGACCAGCGCCGCGACCGCAGCGAGCGCAAGCATCATCGCCTGCTGGGGTCAACGCGACCGCGACAACCACGCACGGTGGTTATGAGATCGCCTGGTAATACAGGTTCTGCGGATGGTTCGATTGTGCGAAGAAAAACCATCGCTCGGCGAGCAGGCCGGTGTACTGCACCGCAAAGGCCAGGCACAGCGCCAGCGTCGATCCGCTGCGCCAGCCGACGCCGAGGAGCAGCAGCGGCAGTGCGAACGCCAGCACCAGGAACCCCCATTTGACGCTGCGCAGCAGCGCCCGGCTGCGGCCGTGGAAGAACTCGCGCGTGTTGTACGAGCCGCCCATGAAGCCTTGCGATGTCTGTTTGATGCGCGGGTGGTGAATGCCGGTGGCCGACTGCAAGCTCGACTTGGGGCGCAGCCGGCTGTTACGCAGCAACGAGGCAGATCGTGTCGCCAGCCCGAGCACGGTGAGCACCATCGCCGCCTGCGCGTAGGCGGGCACCAGGCCGTCTGCCGTGAAGGCAGCGAAGGCCGTGGCCAGCGTGATGCCGGAGGCGCAGCCGAGCACGCCGTAGTTCGCCACCGTCAGCGGGCTCGCCCATTCCTGCAGGAACTTGATGCAGGCGTAGATCATGCCGGTGCAGACGAACAGCGCCAGACAAAGCAGCAATGCCACGGCGCCGATCACCGGCGTGGTGCGCCAACCAAGGTAGTGCCCGAGGCCGTAGGCGAACACGACTGCCATGAACGTTGGCAGCGCGATGCCCTCGCGCGAAAGCCACGAGGTGCGCCACATCGCCAGCGCCCGCCAGGCGCGCTCCGGGTGGCCGAGGTGGAACAGCGATGCGACCGCACCCAGCCCCGTGAACACAAGCGCCAGCGCGCTGCCCCAGACGTAGAAGCCGCTCGCCGGCTGCGGCTCGGCAATGCGCAGCAGCGCGGCGATCTCGGCCGCATACAGGCCCAGGAACAAGCCTTGACCGGCACCGATCAGCGTCGTTAGGAAGATCACAGAAAACCCGGGGTGCATGGTGGAGTCCGTTGAGGCAGGGGTGAGCGCGTTGGCGTTCAGGTCACGGGCCTTCAGCCCGAAAAAGTACTCGCGTCGTCGAGCGTCGGGCGCGGCTTGGCGCCCGGCACCAGCGCGGCGATGTCGATCAACTGAGGGCTGACGGCCCGCATCACTTCGTCGTCGCGGATGTTGATGACGGTCTTGCGCCGAGGCAGGTAGTGGTTCGACGGTTCGGTGCCCCATTCCGGCATCAGCTGGTAGCCGCCGCGCTCGCGGATCGCGGTCGACACTTCCGACTCCGGGTCGTGCACGTCGCCAAACAGCCGTGCGTTGGTCGGACAGGCCATCACGCAGGCCGGGCGCCGGTCGGCCAACGGCAAAGCGTCGCTGTAGATGCGGTCCACGCACAGCGTGCATTTGGTCATCACCTGACTCTCTTCGTCGAGCTCGCGCACGCCGTAGGGGCAGGCCCAGGCGCAGTAGCCGCAGCCGATGCACTTGTCGTAGTCGATCAGCACGATGCCGTCCTCCTTGCGCTTGTAGCTCGCGCCGGTGGGGCACACCGGCACGCACGGTGGGTCTTCGCAGTGCAGGCACGACTTCGGCAGGTGCACGGTTTGCGTGGCCGGGAACTCGCCGACCTCGAAGGTCTGGACGCGGTTGAAGAAGGTGCCGGTGGGGTTCTCGTCGTAGGGCCGGAAATCGGAGAGCGCACCGGCGCTGCCCGAGGTGTTCCAGGACTTGCAACTCGTCACGCAGGCTTGGCAGCCCACGCAAACGTTGAGGTCGATGACAAGCGCCAGTTGGGTCATGGGGTGCGTCCTTGTCGGTAGGGGTGGAAAAGGCGGTGGGGCGGGCTGCGATTGATCACGATTTGGGTGCTGCCGGTCGCCCGGCGAAGTACGCCTGCCAGAGCCGGCGCACCGGGTGCGTGCCGGGGTAGGGCTGCATGGACGCGAACTGCGGTGAGGTCTGCGCCGGCTCGTCGGCACCGGCCTTGCTGATGCGCACTCGCACGTCGTACCAGCCGGCCTGGCCGGTCACCGGGTCGGAGTTTGACAGCGGCGCGCGCCCTTCCAGCAAGGGCAGCTCTTCGGTGATCAGGTGGTTCAGCAAGAAGCCCTTCTGCGATTCGTTCGCCTGCGGCCCCAGGTTCCAGGCGCCCGCTGCCTTGCCGATCGCGTTCCAGGTCCAGACCGTGCCGGGTTCCACGGCCTCGCTGTAGCGGCACATGCAACGCACCTTGCCCCAGCGCGACTCGACCCAGATCCAGTCGTCGTCTTTGATCCCCTGCGCGCCTGCCGTGAGTGGGTTCACGAACAGGTAGTTGTGGCTGTGGATCTGGCGCAACCAGGCGTTCTGCGAGTCCCAGGAGTGGTACATCGCCATCGGCCGCTGCGTGACCGCGTTGAGGGGGAACGCGCTGCGATCGGTCACCTGCATCTCGAGCGGCTCGTGATAGAACGGCAGCGGGTCGAAGTAGGTCTCGACCCGGCTGCGCAGGTGCTCGGGGGGCTGCTTGCCAGGTCGCTTGCCCTGCGCAGCGAGCCGGAATTTCTGCAGCACGTCGGAGTAGATGTGGATCAGGATCGGGTCGGAATCGCGGCGCATGCGCGTGCTCTTCGTCCAGTCCATGTAGCCCTTGTTCCAGTTCCGCATGTACTGGTGGGCCGGCGGCAGGTGATGCTGGAACACGCAGTTGTTCTTCGCGTACATCTCCCACTGGTTCGGGTTCGGTTCACCGCAGATCGACTTCGAACCATCGGCCCCGCGCCAGCCCGCCAGAAAGCCGATGCCCGAGCCCGGCGCGGTCTCGTAGTTGACGACGAAGTCCGGATAGTCCTTGAACTTGCGGCCGCCCTCGGCGGTGGTGAATGCCGGCAGCTTGAGCCGGCTCGCCAGCTCGATGATGACCTCCTGGAACGGCTTGCACTGCCCCATCGGCTCGACCACGGGAATGCGCACCGCATCGACCGGGCCGTCGAATTCCGAAATCGGCCGGTCGAGGATCGACATCACGTCGTGCCGTTCAAGATAGGTGGTGTCGGGCAGCACCAGGTCGGCGAAGGCCGTGGTCTCGCTCTGGAACGCATCGCACACCACCAGGAACGGAATCTTGTAGCTGCCGTCGGCGTCCTTGTCGATCAGCATCTTGCGGACCTCCGAGGTGTTCATGCTCGAGTTCCAGGCCATGTTGGCCATGAAGATCAGCAGCGTGTCGATGCGGTACGGGTCGCCGCGCCAGGCGTTCGTGATGACGTTGTGCATCAGGCCGTGAACCGACAGCGGGTGCTCCCACGAGAAGGCCTTGTCGATGCGCACCGGCTGGCCGGCATCGTCAACGCACAGGTCGTTGGGGTCGGCCGGAAAGCCGAGCGGCATGCCTTCGAGCGGGCTGTTCGGCTTGATGTCCTGCGGGCCCTTCGGCGGCTTGGCGACAGGCGGAATTGCGCGTGGGAACGGAGCCTTGTGGCGAAAGCCACCGGGCCGGTCGATGGTGCCGAGCAGCGACATCAGAATCGCCAGCGCACGGGTCGTGTGAAAGCCGTTCGAGTGCGCCGCCAGCCCGCGCATCGCATGAAACGCAACCGGGTTGCCGGTGACCGTCTGGTGCTCCACGCCCCACGAATCGGTCCAGGCGATCGGCAGGTGGATCTTGTTGTCGCGCGCCGTCACACCCATTTCGTGCGCGAGACGGTAGATCGTCTCGGCCGGAATGCCGGTCACCTCGGCCGCCCACTCGGGCGTGTACGCGGCGACCCGATCAGCCAGCAGTTGAAAGGCCGGCTTGACCGTTTTGCCATCCGGCAAAGCGTACTCGCCGCTCAGCCGCGGGTCGGCGCCCGGCGTGTGGGTGGGCACCAGCGCCTCGC
>CANJKD010000122.1 GCA_947474415.1 Burkholderiales bacterium
GATATCAGGTGACTGCGCCGGCCGAGAGAAGCCAGACCGCATTGAAGAAGGCGTGCAGCGCAATGCATGGCGCAAGTCGGCGTTGCTCTTGGTAGACCCGCCCGATCAGCAGGGCAGGCAACAGCGTCAGTGCAGCCAGCAGGCCGGGTTGAAGCACCATGTGTGCGGTGGCGAAGGCCATCGCGGTGGCCGTGTTCGCCCCGAATTCGGCGCCACGGATTCGGCCACTCAGGCGGCACGCCAGCACGTCTTGAAGGCCGGCACGAAACAGCACTTCTTCGGCCACCGGAGCCAGCAACAGGAGCGTGCTCCAGCGCGGCGGCAACAGCGCCAGCACCATCACCAGCAAGGCGCCTTGAATCCAGCGATCGGAGACCCCCTGCACCAGCGCCGGAGCGGGCATGCACATGGTCGAAGAGGGGTCTTTAAATTGCATGCTTGAACTATATGGGATAAATTCCCATTAAATATGCAAGCAGTGACCGAGTCTGTTACCGGGCGTTCTTCCAAAATGGGGGATCCAATTTCAAACGAGAATCGCGTCACAGATGAACCCCTCGACCCCTCGCTCGGCGGCACGCCGCCACTCATGAAGCGCTCTCCACCCGAAGCCGCAGAAGTCGCTCCGATGCGCCGCGTGCAGCCGAGCGCCGAGAACGCCGAGCTGGCCTTGCGCGAGGCGGCGCAGCTGATGGCGCCGCTGGCGCGCTGGCTGCTGCGCCACGGTGTGTCTTACAGCGGCTTCGCGGACATGTTGAAGCCGGTGTTCGTCGAGGCGGCACGCGGCGAACTGGCGCAAGGCCCTGAGCGCGCGACCCAGTCGGCGTTGAGCATGCTGTCGGGCGTGCACCGGAAGGATGTCCGCGCGATCGAGCAGGCGCCGCACGCCGCGCCACCGACACCGTCGCGCCCGCCGCTCGCGTCGCAGGTGTTCACGCGCTGGATGACCGACCCGCGCTATCGGGGCACGAACGGCAAGCCGCGCACCTTGGCGCGCTCCGGTGCGCGGCGCAGCTTCGAGGCCTTGTGCCGCGAGTTGTCGAACGACGTGCACCCGCGCACCGTGCTCGACGAACTGCTGCGCCTCGGTCTTGTCGCACTCGATGGCGAGAAGCTGGTGCCGCTGGCACGCGGCTTCGTGCCGGCGGCACAGCTCGACGAGATGACGGCGATCTTTTCCGCCAATGCCGCTGACCACCTGTCGGCCGCCGTCAGCAACCTGACGCTGGACGTGCCGAAGTTCCTGGAACAGAGCATCTATGCCGATGGCCTGACGCCCGAATCGATCGAGCACCTGCACCGCGCCGCGTGCGCCGTCTGGGCCGATGCCTTCGAGGCCGTGGTCACGCAGGCGCGCGAGCGCGTCGACCTCGACCGCCAGAGCGACGGCGAGCAGCGCATGCGCTTCGGCGTCTACTTCTACAGCGAACCGGCCGCCCGTGCCGGCGCGCCCACCGACACGGGCCCTGCCGTCGGCAGCCCGCCCCGCGCGCCGAAGCGGCGTGAACCTCGACCCAGGATCAAGCCATGAGTCTGAACGTCCACTTCCATGCACTGCAGCCCAAGTGGCGCGCCTTGTCGGCCGGTCTTGGCCTCGCGTTCTGTCTGGCGCTCATCGCCTCATGCGGCGGCGGCGATGGCGCGGTGGGTTCGGGTGGCACCGGCGTGCCCTATGGCGTGACCCAAGGCACGGTGAACGGCTTCGGCAGCATCGTCGTCGATGGCGTGAGCTATGACGACCGCGCCGCGCGCGTGGTCACCGAAGTCGCGCCGGGGCAAGACGCGCCGTCCGACGTGAAGCTCGGCGACCGTGTGTCGCTCGACTACCAGACCGCCGGCGTCGCGCAGGTGGTGCGGGTCGAGTCGGCGCTGGCCGGGCAGGTGGCCAGCACCGTGTCAGCCACCCAGTTCTCGATGCTGGGCCAGGACATTCGCGTCAACACCAGTGCCAGCACCGGCCCGGTCACGCAATTCGGCGGCGGCTACAGCCAGCCGGGCGATGTGCGTGCCGGTGATTCGATCGAAGTGCACGGCGTGGTCGTGGTGCAGGGCTCGGCCGCCCTGATTCAGGCCACGCGCATCGACAAGCTGGCTTCGGCGCCTGCTTACCTTCGCGTGACGGGCGTGGTGGCCAACGTGGCTGGCGGTGCCTCGCCAGCCTTCACGCTTGGCATGTTGACGGTTGACGCGACAGGCGCGTCGCTGTTGCCGGCCGGGGCACTCCTTGCGAATGGCCAGACCGTGACGCTGCTGGCCTTGCCGGGCGCGCTGACGCAAGCGAATGTCGGGCCCCGGCTCAAGGCGGCCCAGATCCGGGTGGCCGGCGTGCAGGCCGGCGGCCTTGATGCCTACCAGAGCGGCTCGATCTCGCAACTCGACACACAGGCGAAGACCTTCACGCTGGGCAGCCTGCTCGTGCGCTACGCGGGTGCGGCCATCACGCCTTCAGGGGCGTCGCTGGAAAACGGCCACTATGTGCAGGTGCGCGGCAGCGCCGCAGGCGAAGGTGCGCTGGTGGCCACTGCCGTGATGATGCGCGATGGCGAGTCGGAGGCCGAGGCCGAGTTGAAGGGCAACATCACCGGCTACGTGTCGCCTGGCAGCTTCAACGTGCGCGGTGTGCTGGTCGATGCGAGCCGTGCGACCTTGAGCGGCTGTCCGAACACCGGGCTGGCAGACGGCTTGTATGTCGAGATCAGCGGTTCCTTGAGCAGCAACGGTGTGGTGGCCGCCACGGCCCATTGCGACGGCGAACCGGCCAATGCCACGGTCGAGCGCGAGGGCCTCGCCAACGCGGTCGACCTGACCGCGCTGCGCTTCACGCTCAACCCGGAACAAGGCGACGTGATCGTGGTCAGCTGGTCCGACTCGACCTTCTTCGGGGGCGTGTCGCCGGCCACGCTGTCGGGCAAGAAAGTGCATGCCGAAGGCACGATCGTGAACGGCGTTCTGGTGGCCACGCAGGTCAAGCTGGAGGACTGAATGCAGGACCGAGCTTGCCTCGGGGCCGGCCCCTACAATCGATTTTCGAATCGATCAATCCGGGCCGCCCATGACCAGCAACGCTCCCGCCGCAGCCGCCGGCACCCCCGACCTGGCGCACATCGCACCGCGCGACAAGGCTGAAATTCTGGCCCAGGCCTTGCCGTACATCCGCCGTTTTCACGGCAAGACCATCGTCATCAAGTACGGCGGCAACGCCATGACCGACCCGGCGCTGCAGCAGGACTTTGCCGAAGACGTGGTGCTGCTCAAGCTGGTCGGCATGAACCCGGTGGTGGTGCATGGCGGCGGGCCGCAGATCGAGGAGGCGCTGGCCAAGATCGGCAAGAAGGGCAGCTTCATCCAGGGCATGCGCGTGACCGATGACGAGACCATGGAGGTCGTCGAGTGGGTGCTGGCCGGCCAGGTGCAGCAAGACATCGTCGGCCTCATCAACGTGGCCGGCGGCAAGGCCGTGGGCCTGACCGGGCGCGATGGCGGCTTGATTCGCGCCCGCAAGCTGAAGATGGTCGACCTGAAAGACCCGACCAAGCTGCTCGATGTGGGCAACGTGGGCGAAATCGAATCGATCGACCCGGCCGTCGTGAAGGCCTTGCAGGACGACCAGTTCATTCCGGTCATCTCGCCGCTCGGCTTCGGCGCCGACAACGAGAACTACAACATCAATGCTGACGTGGTGGCTGGCAAGCTGGCCGAGGTGCTGAAGGCCGAGAAGCTGATGATGCTGACGAATACACCGGGCGTGCTCGACAAGGCCGGCAAGCTGCTGACCAACCTGTCGGCGCGCGAGATCGACGCACTGTTCGCCGACGGCACCATCAGCGGCGGCATGCTGCCCAAGATCAGCTCCGCGCTCGACGCGGCGAAGAACGGCGTCAACACCGTGCACATCATCGACGGCCGCGTGCCGCACGCGATGCTGCTGGAGGTGCTGACCGATCAAGCGTACGGCACCATGATCCGTTCCCGCTGAATGATCGAGCCCCTCGCCCGATGAATACATCGGCCGATCCCTCGGGGGGATGCGGGCCGGCGAGGTCCACACAGTGGACCTCTTCATGGCCCACGGAGCGGCCCGGCGCTCGGCCCGTGTCACGCCGCGTCTGGTTGTTCGACCTTGACAACACGCTGCACGACGCCAGCCATGCGGCCTTCGGGCCGACCAGCCTGGCAATGACCGATTACATGGTCGAGCACCTGGCGCTGACGCATGAAGGTGCGTCCGATCTGCGCCAGCACTACTGGAACCACTACGGCGCCACGCTGCTCGGTCTGGTGAGCCGCCATGGCGTCAAGGCGAGCCACTTTCTCGAACAGACGCACCGCCTGCCGGGCCTGGAGCAGCGCCTGCGCACCAGTGCCCACGACCGCGCGGTGCTGAAGCGCCTGCGTGGCCGCAAGTACATCCTGACCAACGCGCCGCGCGACTATGCAATGCGGGTGCTGAACACGCTCGGCCTCGCGGCCTGCTTCGATGGCGTCATCAGCATCGAGGACATGACGATGTTCGGTCACCTGCGCCCCAAGCCGGATGCACGCATGTTCCGATACATCGCGGCGCGGCTGAAGGTTCGGCCCTCCGACTGCGTGCTCGTCGAAGACACGCTCGAACACCAGAAGGCTGCGCGCGGCGTGGGCATGCGCACCGCGTGGATGCAGCGCTACCTCGAAGGGCGCTACCGCGGCGCACCGTGGAAGCCCGGTAACGAGCACGCCAATAACGGCATGAATCGGCGCGAAGTTGGTGTTCACCCTTGCCGCAACCCCCCGTATGTGTATGCCAAAATCAAATCGATACAAACGCTGTTGACCTTGTGACCACTTCCCCCACCGAATCGTCTGCCGCCGCCGCACCTGCCGCCGCCGCACCTGCCGACGATCCGGCGGTGGTCAGTGTGGGTGAGCTTGCCGACCTTGCCGCACCGGCCGCCGCTGCACTTCGCAAGCGGCCCAAGCCCGGCGAGCGGCGCGTGCAGATCCTCCAGACCCTGGCCAGCATGCTGCAGCAACCGGGGGCCGAGCGTGTCACCACGGCAGCACTCGCCGCCCGGCTCGAAGTGTCCGAGGCCGCGCTGTACCGCCACTTCGCGAGCAAGGCGCAGATGTTCGAAGGGCTGATCGAGTTCATCGAACAAAGCGTGTTCACGCTCGTCAACCAGGTGCTCGAACGCGAAGTCGGGGCCAACGCGCAAGTGCACAAGATGCTGACCGTGCTGCTGCAGTTCGGCGAGAAGAACCCCGGCATGACGCGGGTGATGGTGGGCGATGCGCTGGTGTTCGAGAACGAGCGCCTGCTGGTGCGCATGAACCATTTCTTCGACCGTATTGAATCACAATTGCGACAGGGCTTGCGGGCGGCGGCCGAAGCCTCCGGTTCGGCCTCGCCGACGGCCGACGCGAATGCGCAGGCGTCGGTGTTGACCGCTTTCGCAGTAGGGCGCTTGCAGCGCTTTGCGCGTTCCGGCTTCAAGCGCAGCCCGACCGAGCACCTGGACCTGGCCCTGCGCTTGCTCGTCCCCTGACGCCCGCGCCTTCCCAAGACGGTAACGCCATGGCCACGATTTCAGTGGCGGGCCAGGCGCTGATGCTGATGCCTGAGAAGTGCGTCTTCCTGCCCGAATCAGACACCTTGCTGGTGGCCGACGCGCACGTCGGCAAGGCCGTCAGCTTTCGCGCGCTCGGGGTGCCGGTGCCGAGCGGCACGACCGGCGAGACGCTGGCGCTGTTGAGTTCGCTGGTGCCGCGCCTGGCCGTGCGCCGCATCGTCTTCCTCGGTGACTTCCTGCACTCGGGGCGATCCCGTGCGCCGGCGACGATGGCCGCTGTGAGGCAGTGGCGCGATGCGCACCGGCAACTGGAACTGACCCTGGTGCGCGGTAACCACGACGATCGGGCGGGTGACCCACCGGCTTGGCTCGGCATCGAGGCCGTTGATGAGCCCTTGAGGCAGGGTGGGTTGGCGCTGTGCCACCACCCGCGCCCGCAACCCGAAGGCTATGTGCTGGCGGGGCACCTGCACCCCTGCGTGAATGTCAGCGGCCGGGCGCGTGACTCGATGCGCCTGCCGTGCTTCTGGTTCACCACCCAGTTCGCCGTGTTGCCGGCGTTCGGTGCGTTTACCGGCATGCAGGCGGTTCGGCCGGCGGCCGGCGAACGGGTGTTCGTGGCTACACCGGAGCAGGTGTTCGAACTGGGGCTGCTGGCACGGGCCAAGCAGCGCTGACCACATGCCACGGCCCCCCGGGGCTGCCCGCTACACTGCCGCTGCGCTGTCTTTGGCGCCGTTTTTGCCGCCTCGCATGCCCACGTCCCACCTACCCTTGCTGAACCTGATGCAGCGCGCCGAAGCGCTGCTGGCGCGTCTCGAATCCGTGCTGCCCCATGCGCTCGAAGCGCCAGACTGGGCTGCGGCGATCGCCTTCCGCTACCGCAAGCGGGCGGGCTCAGGGCGCATCGAGCCAGTGCGGCACATTGCGCCGATCCGGCTCGACGCCTTGGTCGAAGTGGAGCCGCAGAAGCAGCGCCTGCTGCGCAACACCGAGCAGTTCGTGGCCGGGCTGGGGGCGAACAATGTGCTGCTGACGGGTGCGCGCGGCACCGGCAAGAGTTCGCTGATCAAGGCCTGCCTGAACGAGTTCGCGCCGCGTGGTTTGCGGCTCATCGAGGTTGACAAGACCGACCTGGTCGACTTGCCCGACATCGTCGATCTGGTGGCCGATCGGCCCGAGCGCTTCATCGTTTTTTGCGACGACCTGAGCTTCGACGAGGGCGAGCCCGGCTACAAGGCGCTCAAGTCGATCCTCGACGGTTCGGTGTCGCAGGCGTCGGACAACGTGCTGATCTACGCCACCAGCAACCGGCGCCACCTGCTGCCCGAGTACATGAAGGAAAACCTCAGCTACCAGCACCTGGAGAACGGCGAGGTGCACCCCGGCGAAGTGATCGAAGAGA
>CANJKD010000123.1 GCA_947474415.1 Burkholderiales bacterium
CGAGACGGGCCTTCCACCAGCACCCGCTGAACCGTGCCCAGCCGGGCTTCGCTGATGCGCCGGGCGCTCTCGGTCACGGCTTTCTGAAGGCGATACAGGCGCGCCAGCTTCGCGGCCTGCGGCGTGTCGTCGTGCAGTGCGGCGGCCGGCGTGCCGGGCCGCGGGCTGAAGACGAAACTGAAGCTGTCGTCGAAGCCGATGTCATCGATCAGCTTCATCATCTGCTCGAAGTCGGCTTCGGTCTCGCCGGGGAAGCCGACGATGAAATCGCTCGACAGGCTGATGCCGGGCCGCAGCGCGCGAAGCTTGCGCACCGTGCTCTTGTATTCCATCGCGGTGTAGCCGCGCTTCATCGCCATCAGGATGCGGTCGCTGCCGTGCTGCACCGGCAGGTGCAGGTGGTTCACGAGTTGGGGTACCTTGGCGTACACGTCGATCAGCCGCTGCGTGAACTCGTTCGGGTGGCTGGTGGTGTAGCGGATGCGCTCGATGCCGGGCATCTCGGCCACGTACTCGATCAGCAGGGCGAAGTCGGCGATGTCCGCCGTACCGCCCATCTTGCCGCGGTACGCGTTCACGTTCTGCCCCAGCAGCGTCACTTCCTTCACGCCCTGGTCGGCCAGCCCCGCCACTTCGACCAGCACATCGTCGAACGGCCGCGAGACCTCTTCGCCGCGCGTGTAGGGCACGACGCAATAGCTGCAGTATTTCGAGCAGCCTTCCATGATCGAGACGAAGGCGCTCGCGCCATCGACGCGCGCCGGCGGCAGGTGGTCGAACTTCTCGATTTCCGGGAAGCTGATGTCGACCTGCGGGCGCTGTTGCAACACCCGCTGGTTCAGCAGTTCAGGCAGGCGGTGCAGGGTTTGCGGGCCGAACACCACGTCCACATACGGGGCCCGTGCAATGATGGCCGCGCCTTCCTGGCTAGCCACGCAACCGCCGACGCCGATCAACACGCCCTTGTCCTTCAGGTGCTTGACGCGGCCCAGGTCACTGAACACCTTCTCCTGTGCCTTCTCGCGCACCGAGCAGGTGTTGAACAGGATCAGGTCGGCCTCTTCCACATTCTTCGTCGGCTCGTAGCCCTGCGCGGCGCGAAGCACATCCGCCATCTTGTCGGAGTCGTACTCGTTCATCTGGCAACCGAAGGTCTTGATGAAGACCTTCTTGCCGGTGTCTGTCTTGATGAAGACCTTCTTGCCGGTTTTGGCAACATTGATCGTGTCTGCGCTCATGGCTTGACCCACGTGTTGCGGGCCTCATCGAAGGCCCAGGTCTGCGACTCTTCGATCGTGCGCGGCCAGGGCCGCACGGCGGCTTCTTCGGGCCGCAGGATCCAGACGTCTCGCACCAGACCGCCGGCAATGTCGAAGGTGTAGTTGACGAGCAGGCGGGCGTCCGCGAGCGAAGCGGCCATCACGATCAGGTTGTCCGCGTTGCGAATGCGCGAGCCGGGCGCAAGCATGGCGGTCTTCCCGTTCAGCGTGATCTGTGGGAACTCGCCCACGACGATGGCGCCACGCAAGGCGTTCTGCGGAAAGCTGCGTTGCACCTGGGCGGAGGCGGGTGCCACCCAGCAGGCGGCCACAACAACGGCGGCCAGGGCACAGCGATACATGGTGTTCATCCAGTGGCTGTCGCTAAGAAGGTAAGGGCACCGATTTTACCGTGTCGGCCCGATGCGCCGGGTCGGGAGCGGCGCGTGCGTCGCGTACGATGACCGCGTTGAACTTCACCGGAGCCGCCATGTTCGGCATCGCCGACTACCCCTCCTTCGTCGCTGCCATCATCGTGTTCCTGCTGATCCCGGGGCCGGGCAATCTGGCGCTGATCACCTCCACCAGCAAGGGCGGTGTGCGCGGCGGGCTGGCCGCCACATTTGGCGTGATCGCCGGTGACCAGCTGCTGATGTGGCTCGCCGTGGCGGGCGTGGCGGCCTTGCTGTCTGCCTACCCGCCCGCCTTTCGCGCAGTGCAGTGGCTGGGAGCCGGCTACCTTGCGTGGCTGGGCGCGAAGATGGTGCTGGCCCAACCCGGCGACGCGCCGGTGCTGAACATCAAGCCGCACCACTATTTGCAGCAGGCGCTGCTGATCACCTTGCTGAACCCGAAGGCGATCGTGTTCTACATGGCCTTCTTCCCACTCTTCGTCGACCCCGCGCGCCATCAGGGGCTGACCACGTTCGGGGTGATGGCCGCCACCATCGCGGCACTGACCTTCCTCTACGGTCTGATCGTCGTGCTGCTCACGCACCGGCTGGCCGAGCGCCTGCGCGCCAGCCCGAAGATTTCGAGCCGGCTGCAGAAGCTGGCCGGCGTGTTCCTGATCGGCTTCGGCATCAAGCTCGCGCTCTCTCGTTGAGCTTCAGCGTTGAACTGCGGCCCTGAACCGCAAAGGCCCGCGCCGCGCGGGTCATTGCGACTCGAAAGCATCTTTCAGACCGGCCCAGCACTCGGGGTATCGGGTGTCGAGGGAAGGGCTGGTCATCGCGTACTCGGTCGGCACGAAACAGTAGCGGCTTTCGAACATGAAGGCCAGCGTGTGGTCGAGCTTCTGCGGCTTCAGGTCGGCGCCGCTCGCCTTCAAAAAGGCTGCCTCATCAGGGCCGTGCGGCACCATCGCGTTGTGCAGGCTCGCGCCGCCGGGCTTGAAGCCCTCGGGCTTGGCGTCGTATTCGCCGTAGACCAGGCCCATGAACTCGGACATGACGTTGCGGTGGTACCAGGGCGGGCGGAAGGTGTCTTCCATCACCAGCCAGCGCGGCGGGAAGATCACGAAGTCGCAGTTCGCGGTGCCGGGCGTGTCGCTGGGCGAAGTGAGCACGGTGAAGATCGACGGGTCCGGGTGGTCGAAGCTGATCGAGCCAATGGTCATGAAGTTGGCCGTGTCGTACTTCACCGGCGTGAGGTTGCCGTGCCACGCCACCACGTTGAACGGCGAGTGGCGCATCGTGGCCGACCAGAACCGGCCGCCGAATTTTTTCACGATCTCGTAGTCGCCCGATGTGTCTTCGAAGGCCGCCACAGGCGCCCGGAAGTCGCGCGCATTGGCCAAGCCGTTCGAGCCGATCGGGCCGAGTTCAGGAAGGCGGAATTGCGCGCCGTAGTTCTCGCAGACGTAGCCACACGACGCGCCATCCTTGCCATCGTCGCCGTTCAGTTCCACCTTGAACACCACGCCGCGCGGCACCAGCGCCACTTCGCCGGGCTTCACATCGAGCACGCCCATCTCGGTGACGAGCCGAATGCCGCCCTGTTGCGGCACCAACAGCATCTCGCCATCGGCATTCACGAACGCGCGCCGCTGCATCGAGCGGTTGACGAGGTAGATGTGCGCGGCAATGCCGGTCTGCGTTGCGGCATCGCCGTTCGCTGCCAGCGTGCGCATGCCGTCGACGAAGTCGCAAGGCGCATCGCCAACCGGGAACGGGTTCCAGCGCATCGGCTCGGGTGACAGCACGGCGTCGCGGTCAGCGCCAGTGCGCCAATGGGCTTGCGCGCAGGGCTGGTAGCGGCCCGTCGCGACCGAGGGCTGGCGCCGGTACAGCCAGCTGCGGCGATTCTCGTGGCGCGGCGCGGTGAAGGCCGTGCCGGAGATCAGCTCCGGGTAGAGGTTCAGCGGCGCACGCTGCGGGCTGTTGCGGCCCTGCGGCAGGGCGCCAGGCAGGGCTTCGGTGGTGAACTCATTGCCGAAGCCGCTCTGGTATCGCAGTGAGGTGGAGGAAGTGTTCATGCGGTGGCTCGGTGAGGTGTCGTGCGGGCGGCGCTTGGGTGATGCGTCGGGTGATGCTGCAGTTGATGCTCAGGCGCGGAGTTGGGTGCCGTCAGGTCGCCGTCACGCCGGCACTGGTGCGCGCCGCATGCATGGCTTGTTGCAGCACCTCGAGGTGACCGATGTGGTTGGCGAGCAGCAGCACGAGGCGCGCATTCAGGGCTTCGCTCTGCGGCGCCGTGAGGTCACGGTGGGTTTCGATCAGCGCTTCGTAGAAGTCGTCTGGCGCGCTCAGGTTGGCCTTGGTGATCAGGTTCATCGAAGGTCCTTCAAGTGATGGCCAGTGCACGCTTCAAGGCATTGCGAACCGCCTCCGGCGTGGCGTGGCGCCAGCGTGCGCAAACGTGCTGGTCGGGGCGGAACAGCAGCACCGTGCCGGGCCGCAGGTCGTAGCGCTCCGCCACTAGACCGTGGTTGTCGACGACGCAATCGGGCAGTGCCACCTGAGCCGCCGAAGCGACGCTGCCCGCCGGCAACACGGTTAGAACCTTGAGTGTCACCAGCCCTTCGCCCGCACCGCGCAGCGCAGCCGATGCAAGGTCGGCGCCGTCGGCGCCGACGAACAGCATTGCGGCAAAGCCGTCGCCGAGTTGCCGCAGCAACCAGCCGGCGCTGTCGTCGGCCCGCCGGACCGGGGCATCGATGGCCGCAGCGCCCGGCACCATGCTGCTATCGAACGCATCGCTGTCGGGCGTGTTCAGCGCCGAGCCGTGCAGCGTTGCCGGCACCGACAGGCGCCCGCTGTTGACCAGCGCCCGCGCGAATGCGTAGTGCTTCGAAAGTTCGAGCACCGCATCGCGGAAGACGCGGCTGATGGCGCTCTTCGGGGTGATGAAGTCGGTGGCGCGGGTGGAATGGCGGATGTTTTCGTCGGCGGCGTATTCGCGCTCGGCGGCATAGGTATCGAGCAAGGCATCGGGCGCCTTGCCCTGCAGCACCAGCGCCAGCTTCCAGGCCAGGTTCTCGGCGTCCTGCACGCCAGAATTGGCACCGCGTGCGCCGAAGGGCGACACGCCGTGCGCGGCATCACCGGCGAACAGCACGCGGCAGTGGCGGAAGGCGTCCATGCGCAGGCAGGCAAACGTGTAGACGCTGGCCCATTCGAGCTCGAAAGGCACGTCCATGCCCCAGGCCAGAGCGAGCATCGTCCTGACGCGCGGGATGATGTTCTCGGGCTTCTTCTCTTCATCCGGATCGGCGTCCCAGCCGAGTTGGAAGTCGATGCGCCAGACGCCGTCGGGCTGCATGTGCAGCAGCACGCTCTGGTTCGGGTGGAAGGGCGGGTCGAACCAGAACCATCGCTCCGCAGGCCGGTCGATCTTCATCTTCACGTCGGCGATCAGGAAGCGGTCTCGGAAGATGCGGCCCTTGCTCTCCTGGCCGATCAACTGGCGCACCGACGAGCGGCTGCCGTCGCACGCCGCCAGGTGGTCGGCCTTCAATCGGTACGGTCCATCTGGCGTGTCGACGGTCAGCAGCACATGGTCAGGCTGCGGTTCCACGCCCACCACCTTGTTCATCCAGCGTACGTCGATCAGCGGCAGTTGCGCCGCCCGCTGCGCCAGATAGCCCTCGACGCAGTACTGCTGCAGATTGATGAATGCCGGCCACTGGTGGCCGGGCTCGGCGAGCAGATCGAAGCGGTAAATTTCTTCGTCCCTGAAGAACACCTTGCCGACGTTCCACGACACGCCCTTGCGCACCATTGGCTCACCGCAGCCGAGCCGGTCGAAGATTTCGAGCGTGCGTTTCGCGAAGCAGATTGCGCGTGAGCCGGTGGACAGCGTGCAATCGTTGTCGAGCAGCACGACCGGAATCTGGCGCTGCGCCAGGTCGATCGCCAACGCCAGCCCGACCGGGCCGGCGCCCACCACCACGACCGGGTGGCGCACCGGGTCGGGTGCGTCCTGGTCGGGACTGTGCGGCGCATCGAAGCTGAGCTTCTGGAAGTCGACCGAGGCGTGATTGCTGGCCGCGAGTTCGGCAAGTTTCATCGGGTCTCCTGCGGGCCTGGCATGCCCTTGACGGGTCTCGGCTGCGCACGATACGCGCACACGCATGGGCCAAAAGGACGAACCTTATAATTCGTCTAAACAAAATCGGATTGTACTTAAACGAATTACAAAAGCCAGCGAGATCGACGCTTGCGGCCGGATTCGGCCCGCCACAATTCGGTGTCAGCGCTGTTTTGAAAGGATCCCCTTGGTCGCCAACACCGACCGCGCGCAGCGCGGCATCCAGAGTATCGAGGTGGGCGGGCAGCTGCTGCTGGCCCTGGTTCACCACGGCCGGCCGATGGCGCTGAAAGACCTTGCGTTCGAGGCCGGCATGGCGCCGGCCAAGGCGCACCCTTACCTTGTCAGCTTCGGCCGCATCGGCTTGATCGAGCAAGATGCAAACACCGGCCACTATTTCCTCGGCCTGCTGGCGCTGCAGCTCGGCATGATCAGCCTGCAGCAAGCCAACCCGGTGCAGGTGGCCACGCCGCTGCTCGGCGCGCTCGCGCAGCGCATCGGCCACACCGTGGCCATCGCCGTCTGGGGTGCGCGCGGCGCCACCATCGTGCGGCTGGAGGCATCGCCTGCGGCGGTGCACGTCAACATGCGGCATGGCACGGTGTTTTCGCCCACCAACACCGCGTCGGGCCGGCTGTTTGCGGCCTATCTCGATGCCGCGCTGATGAAGCAACGCATCGACGACGTACGCCGGCACCGCAGCGCGAACCCCGAGTCGTCAGTGCCCGGCATGCCGGCAGCGGCTCCGCTGCCGAGCTGGCGCGAGTTCGAGCGCCAACTCGAAGAGGTGCGAGCCCACGGTCTGAGCCGATCGGTGGGCGAAGTGTTGCCCGGCGTGAACGCGATGGCCGCGCCGGTGTTCGACCACACCGGTGCGATCGTCCTTGCCATCACCGCGATCGGCCCGGCGGCGGTGTTCGATACGCGCTGGGACGGCGCAGTGGCACGCGCGCTGCGCGAATGTGCCGCGCAGGTGTCGCAGCGGCTTGGGGCGTGATCGACGCACTGATACTAAGTTGCGTTCAAAGATATAGAAGTTATCCATTTGAACCCTGTCATTGATCGGGTTCGAATCGGATCGGCTTCGAGGGCGACGAGTCCGTTGGTGAGTGCCCTCTCGACTCCGTCGAGGTTGGCGAAGACGTGGTTGGCG
>CANJKD010000124.1 GCA_947474415.1 Burkholderiales bacterium
ATCTGTTCCTGCGTGACACGCTTGCCGCCGATGTTGAGGCGCGCCATGTCGTCGGGCGTGTTGACGGTGAAGAACAGCATGAAGGTGAACAGGTTCACGCCCAGCAACACCAGCACCCCGTAAAAACTGCGGCGAATCAGGTAGTTCAGCATTTTCGTGGCCCTGAGCCTTCAGGCCCGGTTCGGGTTCGCATCGGCGACTGCTGCGGACGAGGCCAGCGCGGTCATGCGTTCGCGCGCCAGGAAGCCGCGGCGCGCGATCCACGCGAACAGCAACGCCACAGCAGCCAACAGCCCGAGCGGCCACACGACGGGCTGGTTCCACTCGGCCTGGCGGCGCGCGCGCAGGGGCGCGTCGATCTTGTAGTACTGGGCACGGTCGTTCGTGAACAGGCCGTACTTGCCGTTGCGCTGCCACTGCTGATACGCACCCGCTGTATACGGAAAGTAACCCCAGGCCCAGGGCGCATCGGAGCGCAGCAGGTCGATCATCTCGTCGATCAGCTTCTGCTTGGCTGGGCCGTCTTCGAGCAGCGCCAGTTGCTTGTAGCGCTTGTCGTATTCGGGGTTGGCGTAGTTCGAGTTGTTCTCGCCCTCGAACTTTGCCTTCGCATTCGGGCCGTACAGCAGGAAGAGGAAGTTTTCAGCGTCGGGGTAGTCGGCGAACCAGCCGGCCCAGAAGATCTGCTGCTTGCCCTTGAGCATCTTTTCCTGCCACTGGTTGAAGTCTGTGGCACGAACTTCGAGTTGCACATTGAGCTTGGCGAACTGCTTGACCATCCAGTCGATCTCGGCCTTGAATTCAGGTGACGGAACGCGCTGGTAGTCGTAGTTCAAGACCAGCGGTTTGCCTGAAACTGCATCACGGCCGTCCGGGTAACCAGCCTCGGCGAGCAACACTTTCGCCTCGTCGATCGAGCGCCGCACGGCATTGCCGTTCACGAGCTTGTGGGTGATCGGGTTGATGCCCTCGGGCGTGCCGTGGCGCGAACCGAACATGCCGCCCGGCACCGGGCCGTACGCGGCCTCGCCGGCCTTTTGCGTGAAGACACGGCCATAGCCTTCTTCCCAGTCGATCGCGATCGACAAAGCGTGACGCAGCTTGCGGTTCTTCACCTGCTGGTCGGGTGTGTCACCCTTGCCGACCACGGGGTCGAGCCAGTTGAAACCCAGGTACCAGTTCTGCGGCTCGATGCTTTTCGGGAAGCGCATGCCACGCTCCTCGAAGCGCTTGCGAACATCGTCGGAGTCGTTCGCATCGGCCAGGAAATCAGGGCCCCAGTCGTTGCGCTCGATCTCGGGCACGTCGAGGAAGCCCTGCGTGAACTTGGAGCGCAGCGGCGTCTTGTCTTTCTCGTTGCTGAACACCAGCTTGTCGAGAAAGGGCATCGGCTTGCCGCAGTCGTCGAGCAGGCCCAGTTCCTTGTCGCCGGGCATGCCTTCGCAGGGGTAACTGCTGCCGTGGTAGTTCGGGTTGCGTACCAGCACATGGCGCCGGTCAGCTTCGTATTCGACGGCCATGAAGGGCCCGGTTCCGACCGGCCACACATCGAGACTGAGGCTGTTCTTGGCCATGCCGGGCTGCGCGTAGAACTTGTCGGCCTCCCATGGCACGGGCGCCGTGAAAGTCATCGTCATCCAGTATTTCCACTGCGGGTACTTGCCCTTGATGCGGATCCGGTAGGTGTATTTGTCAATCACCGTGGAGCCCGAGAGCGGGTACTTGCGGAAGTCGAGGAAGGGCTTGTCGAGCGCCGCCGGGTCGAGGCCCTGGCGCAGCTTCAGGTCTTCGGCGCGAATCAGCGGGCCGTACTCTTTCAGGCCGAGGACGTACTCGGAAAAGATGCCGTAGATCGGTGCTTCGATGCGGGGCGTGGCATGACGCTTCAGTGCATAGACGAAGTCGTCGGCGACAAGTTCACGCGTGCCGGTTTGCGCGAAATCGAACGGCGAATGTTTGTCGCGCGTCTGCTCGGCCGTGAGCGCGTGGTAGAGGTACTCACCCTTTGCGTCTTGCGCGAACGCCGGGTGCGGCGCGTAGCGTATGCCCGGTTTGATGCGGACGTCGTAGTCGCTCTCGGCCACCAGTTCGCCGGGCGCGTCGGCGGGCAGCGGCTTGCCGTCCTTGTCGAGGTATTGCGGCGTCACCAGTTCGACGGCGGCCTTCGGCACCAGCACGTAGGGGCGCTTCAGGTAGTGGTAGCCATAGGGCGGCTCGTACACCGCGTAGGTGTAAGGCACTTCGTTGAGCGCATACGAAGCCGTCGGGTCGAGGTGGCGCGGCGAACGCTCCTGGAAGGCCGAGAACAGCGTGTTGGTGGCTTCGCTGCCCTTGGGGTTCGGGCTGTTGTTGCACGCGGCCAGCAAGGCTGACAGGGCCAGCGCTGCGCATGCTCCGAAGAAGGCACTGGCGGCGCCACTTGCCTTCGGCCGCGTGTGCAGATTCCCCGCCCCTGGCGCCCACTGTTCCCCACCACGCATGCTGATCGCCCCTTCTTCGCAGCTTCGGCGCAGGCTTGCGCGCCGGACCCAGAAAAACAATTTGCCCGCGAAGAACACCGGCTTGTGACCGGGCCGCCGCGAGGCAATAAATCATTGTACGGTGGCCGCGCCCGGCCGCCGCCCGCATCGGCCCGGGTTCGGCTCAGTCGTCGTGCGAGTGGGCGTGAACGTGGTCGTGATGCGGGCCACCGGTGTGCTGGTGGTCCCAGCCGATCAGGCAATCGCGCCCCTGCACCAACAGCGACACGCGGGCCCCGACCGGCAGCGTCACCTTGGTCGGTACGTGGCCGAACGGCAGGCCGGTGAGGATGGGGGTGCTCGTCACCGAACGCAGGTGCTGCACCACAGTCTTCAGCGAATAGCCACGGTCCAGCGGCGACTTGCGCCACGCGCTGAACTCGCCGAGCACGATGGCCTTCTGTGCATCGAGCACGCCGGCCTGGTGCAGTTGCAACAGGTTGCGTTCGACCCGGTATGGGTGCTCGTTCACGTCTTCAAGAAACAGCACACCGCCCTTGATGCGCGGCATGTGCTTCGTGCCCAGCAGCGAGTTGACCATGCACAGGTTGCCGCCCCACAGCGTGCCGCGCACTTCCAGGCCGTCGAAGCCCGGTTCGGTGCGGAAGCCGACCGCTTCGAGCGCCCCGCTCATGGCTTCCAGGAAGCAGTCGCGCGTGACCTCGTCGACGCCACCGGCCTCTTCGCTGCGGCCGAAGTCGTCGCAGGCCAGCGGGCCGGCCCAGGTGACGGCGTTGGCGTTGGCGCCGACGCGCTTGCCTGGTTTCGGCTGTGCCAGCAGGCCGAGTTGCAGCGCCGTCAGATCGCTCTGCCCAACCCAGCGCGTGCCGCGCGCGATGCTGCGCGCCATCAGCGGCCAGTCGATGCGGTCGAGCAGCCGCGTCAGGCCGTAGCCGCCGCGGCTCGCCAGCGCGATGCCCGGCGCCTGCTCGGCGATGCGGTGCAGTGCGGCGAGCCGGGTGTCGTCATCGCCGGCGAAGCGCTGGTGCTTCGCCAACGCAGACGGGTCGATCTGTACATCGAAGCCCAGCGCCTTCAGGCGCTTGGCGGCGAGCTTCAAGGGGGCGGCGTTACGGAGCACACCGGCGGGGGAGAACAGGGTCAGCAGGGTCTGCGATAGCATCGAGGCGCTCACGGTGCGGGCTGGGCAACAGGCGCCAGCGACAGGTGCGGCAAGGCCCCGATCTCGGTCGCCTCGCCAGCGGGAATGGAGTGGTCGGGCACCACGGCAGCGGCCTTGCGGCGCTGCCGATACTGCTCACGCCGTACGGCGAAGAAGTCGCGCAGCACAGCACCACATTCGTCGGCCAGCACGCCACCTTGCAGCGCGGTGTGGTGGTTCAGTGGGCCGTGTTCGAACAGGTTGAGCACCGAGCCGGCCGCGCCGGTCTTGGGGTCGACCGCGCCGAACACGACGCGCTTGAAGCGCGCATGCATCAAGGCCATCGCGCACATCGCGCAGGGCTCGAGCGTGACGTACAACTCGCACTCGGGCAGGCGGTAGTTGGCGAGCAACTGCGCGGCATGGCGCAACGCGACGATCTCGGCGTGCGCGGTCGGGTCGTGCTCGGTGATGGGCCGGTTGTAGCCGGTCGCGATCACCTGCCCGGCGCGCATGATGACGGCGCCCACAGGCACTTCGCCGACCAGCCAGGCGTTGTGCGCCTGGTCAAGCGCGAGCCGCATCGCACGCTCGTCGGCGGTGGTGCTGTCGCTGCTCATCGGCTCATTGGTCAGGGCTTGACGCGCGTGCTGCCATGCCCTGTTCCAGCGCCTTGGTCACGTCGTCTTGCACCTTTTGCTGGGCGTTCGTCGCGGCCTCGCGAACCGTGCTGCCCGGTGCCGCGTTCAGCACTGAAGCGGCCCGCGCACCGACGACGGATTCGGCCGCGAGCCCATGGCCTGCGGTCGCCTTCAGCTTGTTGGCCGCGAGCAGGCCGACGATCGCGAGCGCGATCAATAATCCGACTACACCGAACATGGCTCTCATGAATTGCTCCTCATTCGATTATCGACGAGCGGCCCCAGTCGCCCTGGAAGGTGAACACCGACGCCTGCTCGTCCGGGCGCAGCGGCTGGGCATGGGAGAGTTGGGATTCGAGCACGGCCTCGTCGGCATCGGAAGCATCGTCGGCCCGCGCCGTGTGCAGCCGAACGCGCTCACGAAGGGTTGGCGCATCTACGGGCAAGTCGATGATGACGAAGCCCGCCCCAAGCACATCGGCCAGCGTCTTCGCCTGGGCACGGTGCGCAGGGTCCAGAGAGGTGGCATCGAGGATCATGCTGAAACCACTGCGCAGTGCGATGCGAGCAGCTTCGCACATACGCGCCTGGGTGGCCTTGGTGGCGTCTGCTGAATACGGCCTGGTGTTGACTCCAGCATCGCTGCGCGCGTTCGCGGCCAGGCCGAACAGCCGCTTGCGTTCCACGTCGGCGCGCACGCGGATCGCGCCACAGCGTTCCAGCAAGCCCTGCGTCGCCGTGGTCTTGCCGCTGCCGCTGAACCCATGCGCCAGCATCAGGGTCGGATGCACCACGCGGCTGAACGCCAGTGCCACGTCCAGGTAGCGGCCGATCGCCGCCGATGCAGTCGCGTGTTCCGGCGCGCATTCTGAGTTTGCCCGCGCCATCGCCGAGTTGCGCCGCACGCAAGGCCGAAACCTTGGCCCGAACCAGCGCGCGGTACACGAGGTAGTAGCGCAGCACGCGCACACCCGCGTAGTCGCCACTGCGCTCCAGATACGCGTTGACCGAGCGGTGCGCCAGGTCGGGCCGCGCATGGCTGTGCAAGTCTATGGCCATGAACGCGACATCGCTCATCACGTCGATCCAGCGCAGCGCGGGGCTAACTCGATGCAGTCGAACACGGTGCAGCGGCCGTCGAGTTGCGTCCCGTTTCACAGGTGCAGGTCGCCGTGCACTTCGCGGACGAAGCCCTCGCGCGCGCGCCGGGCAAAGGCGCCGCGCAACGCCCCGAAGGCCTGCGCTTCCCAGCGCGTCAGCTCGGCCACGCGGGCACGTTCGGCCTCGCCGCCAAGCAAGGTCTGCAGCGTGCCCAGGCATTCCAGCACCGCCGCACGCACGGCGGCGGGCCGGCCAAAAGCCTTGCCATCGGTGCACGATTCTGCGACAGCGTGTCGCGACGCATCGCGATGAAACGGCCACAACACGCCAGCCAGTTCGTCAATTTGGCGCGGCTCCAGGCGGCCTAGCGCGATGGCATGGTCCCACTGTGCGTCTTGCGGGAAGGCGCGCATGTGGACCGCCCAGTCGAGCACCGGGCCATCGCCACTGAATTCGGGCCGAGCGATCAATCCGGTGATGGGCAGCCCGCCGAGGTAAAGCGCCGGCGCGAGCCGCCGGTTCATGCGGAACTCTTCCTCGCAATCGAAGCGCCGCTCGGCAGGCATGCGGAAGTCGAGGAAGCCCAGGTTCAGTGCCTTGCGGATCTTGCAGGCATGCCCGCCGGCCAGCAACACGAACAAAATGTGGGACTGGACGACACCGACCGCGCCACCGGTGTCAGAACGGCCTGCATCACGAACGCGGCGCACCAGCGCGGCGACCATTCGATCCTGGTCGGCCAGCGTGATCTCGCCTGGAGGCGGCCCGCCAGGACCCGGCAATATTTGGCTCATGTCGTCCTGGGAGTCGGCCAGCACCTGCGAATCAGCGCACGCTGGCCGACGCTGTGCCCGCAGCCGCGATTCCGGCACTGAGCAACTGTGCTCGGGCGCGAGACGCTGGCGCGAACCGCCCACTCAGCCGTCCGGCGTTCGTCTGACGCCCGTGTCAGCGCAGGCGCAACTCGACTCGGCGCGCCTCACGGGCGTCAGCGCCGGCTGTCATCACGATGGGCTTGTCAATCACCAAGTGGTCGGGCGCGACGCCGTTCCCTTCGAGGGTATGGCGCACCGCCAACGCACGGCTCTTCGCGAACTCGGCGTTTTTGTCGGCATCGCTGCTGGCATCATGGAAGCCCGAGATCAGCACCACCTTGCCAGTCTGTGTGCGGGCGGCATCGGCCACCTTCGCAAGCACCTCGGACGCTTCGGCCCGCAGCGCATCGGAGCCCAGTTCGAAGTAGATGCCGCCTTCAGTTTCAGCGGCCACGGGGGCGGCTGTCGTTGCCGTGATCGGCGTCGGCGTCGGCATGGTGGCAGGCGCAACCCCCCTGGCGGTGTGGCGCATCGTGGTGGAAGCTGCAAGCGCCACGACGCCAGCCAGCCAGCCCCATCAAGGCATGGTTCTGCTCAGCGTCGTGCGGATCGTTCATCTTCGATACTCCTGCAGGGATGATTTCATTTTAGAGTGCGGGCATGGCTTCCTCATTTTCATCATTGCACCTGCGTGACCCGGAGCCGATGCTGGCCCAGGCCTTGCGCGTCTGGGGC
>CANJKD010000125.1 GCA_947474415.1 Burkholderiales bacterium
AGGTACACCGTGTTGTTGAAGATCGTCATCTCGGACAGACGATCACCGACGTGAAATCGACGCAGGCCCTGGGTCATTTCTCTTCTCCGTGCTGTTGGGGTTGTTGGGGTGGATTCGGTGGCGACGGCTTCAGCCCATGCTTGTGGGCATGGTCATGCGAATGCTTGGGCGCGTGGCCGCGCGCATGACGATTCAGATTCGGATGGCCGCGTGAATGTTCCGCAGCCGCCCGTGCAGCCGCGCCAGCCGCCTTCGCGCCGAGCTTGCTCTCGGTGCCGGCCAGCAGCTTGCGGATGTTCCCGCTGTGGCGCCATACCAGCAGCAAGCCCATCAGCGTGACGGCCACGGCGGTAGGCCCGCCGTCCCAGATCAAAAGTTGATAGAACGGCGCGAACACCGCCGCCACGATAGCCGCCAGCGACGAATAGCGGAAGAAGGCCGCGATGATGACCCAGGTGCCCAGCGTCGCCAGCCCGAGCCACGGGTTCAGCGCCAGCAGCACACCGGCGGCAGTGGCCACGCCCTTGCCGCCCTTGAAGCGGAAGAACGCCGGCCAGAGGTGGCCGAGAAAGGCCGCCAGAGCGACCATCGCGACCGTGCCCTCGCCGAGGCCGAACGAGGGCCCGAAGCGATCGGCCAGCAGCACCGGCACATAGCCTTTCAGCGCGTCGAGCAGCAACGTCAGCACGGCTGCGCCCTTGTTGCCCGAGCGCAGCACGTTGGTCGCGCCGGGGTTGCCCGAGCCGTAAGTGCGCGGGTCGTTCAGGCCCATCACGCGGCTCACGATCACGGCGAACGACAGCGAACCGATCAGGTAGGCGGCAAGTGCTGCGAGCGCGGGGTACAGGTTCTGCATGGGGAGTCTTCGGGTCGACGCGGCGGATGACCGACCCGCTATTTTGCCCCGCCGGCAACGCCTTCCCCGGCGCACCTGCGCCGGGCAGGGTCACAACGCGCAGTTCACCGGCGTGGCCGCCAGCAGTTCGGTCAGCACCAGCGGCGCAATGCCCACCAGGTAGCCGCGCCGCCCGCCGTTGATGCATATGCGTGGCAACAACAGCGCCGTGGCTTCGACATAGACCGGCATCGGCTTCTTCAACCCGAACGGCGAGGTGCCGCCGACCTGGTACCCGCTGTGGCGCTGCGCCACTTCCGGCTTGCAGGGCTCGACCGACTTCGCGCCGATCTGGCGCGCCAGGTTCTTCGTGCTGACCTGCTTGTCGCCATGCATCAGCACGATCAGCGGCTGGGCGCGTTCGTCCTGCATCACCAGCGTCTTGATGACTTCGGATTCGGCCACGCCGAGTTGGCGCGACGACTCGGCCGTGCCGCCGTGTTCGACGTAGTCGTACACATGCTCGCTGAAGCTCACGCCGTGCTGGCGCAGGAACTGCGTGGCCGGCGTTTCGCTGACGTGCGCGCTTTTCTTCGCCACCGGCGGCTCACTGCGCCGGGTCGCGAATTGCCCAGCGAATGGCGTCGATCTTCGCCAGCAAGTCAGGCGCCAGAATCGTGCCCCAGGCGTCGATGTTCTCGTCGAGCTGCGCCAGCGTGGTCACGCCGATGATGGTGCTCGCGACGCGCCAGTTGGTGTAGCAAAAAGCCAGTGCCATCTGCGTCGGCGTGAGGCCATGTTCACGCGCCAGAGCGTTGTACTGGCGCGCCGCCTCCAGTACCTCGGGCCGGCCCCAGCGCTGCTTGCGGAAGGCCTCGAAGCGCGTCATGCGCTGAGCCTCATTGGCGCCGGTGAAGCCAGTTGCGTCGTACTTGCCGGTCAGCGCGCCGAAGGCCAGCGGCGAATACGCGAGCAGCGACACGCCCTGGCCATGCATCATTTCGTCAAGGCCGTTGTCGGGCACGCGGTTCACCAGCGTGTAGGTGTTCTGCACTGTCGCCACGCGCGGCAGGCCGTGCGCATCGGCGAGCCGAACGAACTCGCTCAGGCCCCACGGCGTCTCATTGCTCAGGCCGATGTGGCGCACCTTGCCGGCCTTCACCAGCCCGGCAAAGGCATCGAGTTGCGCGTGAATGCTGGTGAATTCCTTGTCCAGCTTCGGGTCGAAATACAAGGGCCCGAATGCTGGCACGTTGCGGTTCGGCCAGTGGATCTGGTACAGGTCGATCACGTCGGTGCGCAGCCGCGCGAGGCTGTCGTCGCAGGCTTGGCCGATCGCGGCCGGCGTGAGGTTGGCGCTGCCGCCGCGAATCCAGTCGGCATTGCGCGACGGGCCGGCCACCTTGGTGGCGAGCACCACCTTGTTGCGCACACCCGGCCGGGCGGCCAACCAGTTGCCGATGATGCGTTCGCTCGCGCCATAGGTCTCACGCCGCACCGGCACCGCGTACATCTCGGCGGTGTCGACGAAGTTCAGGCCGCGGGCCACGGCGTGGTCGAGGAGGGCATGGGAAGCGAGCTCGTCGACCTGCTCGCCGAAGGTCATTGTGCCCAGGCAGATCGGTGAGACGCGCAGGTCGCTGTGGCCGAGGGTGACGTGGGTGTCGAGCGGCATGGAGTTCATGGCGAAGGAGTTTATCTGCGGCTTGTCGAAGCGAATGCGGGCGGTTGCCCACGCCCGCCTGGGCAACGGCAGCGCCCGATGTGGTGCATCGCGGCGCTGCCGCTCCGGTTGCTCGTCGCCAGCCTGGCCATCGTCTTCTGCGCCGGCATCCGTGCGCGGCTTCGTCGGCTTCGTCTTCTCCGCGCTGAGCGTGGCCGGCCTGGCGCTGCGGGTCGCGCCCGCCAAGTTCGTGCCTGCCAACTTGATGCTCGAAGTGCCGGCTATGCGCCCACCGAACTGCCGGGCGCCGACGCGCTGTGCTGGGCCTTCTGGCTCGCACCCGACATGCTCGCCAGCATCGGGGTCAGGGTCGGGGTCGGGGTCGGCCAGCGTTCGTTGGCGGGCGTGGCACCGGGCCAATTCCCGCGCCAGGGGTTGAACCTTTTGACGCTGATCGCGTTGATCAGCATACTGCGCGCCGGGCTTGAACTGTTCGCCCGAGGGGAGCCGCAGTGGCCGGGCTGTGGCTGCGCCGGGCCATGCAAGGTTTTTGAACGCCCACGTCAATCGTGGCGCACCTCGCCGCCTGACCGGGCCCCTAGATTTCACTTCGTGTTGCACTGCATCAAATGCGCCGCAGCTCAACCAGACGATTGCCCCATGAAGCCCGCCCCCGCATCGAAATACACCACGCCCGCCATCGCGCTGCACTGGCTGCTCGCGTTGGCCTTGCTGACGTCGTTCGCGGTCGGCCTGTACATGGCGGACTTGCCCTTCTCGCCGCAGCGGCTCAAGCTCTACAACTGGCACAAGTGGGCCGGCGTGACGATCCTTGCGTTCTCGGTTGCGCGCCTGCTGTGGCGCCTCACGCACCGCCCGCCGGCCGGCCTGCCGATGCCCGCCTGGCAAGCCCGTGCCTCGCACCTCACGCACGGCGGGTTGTACCTGCTGTTCTTCGCCGTGCCGCTGGTGGGCTGGGCCTACAGCTCGGCGGCGGGCTTCCCGGTGGTGTGGTTCGGAGTGCTGCCGCTGCCCGACTTCGTGCCGGTCGACAAGGCCCTCGCCGCAGCCATCAAACCCTGGCACGGCGCACTGGCCTGGGCACTCGCCGCCCTTGCCGCGCTGCACGTGGCGGCCGCCCTGAAACACCACTTCGTCGATCGCGACGGCCTGCTGGCCCGGATGTCACCAAAGCGCACCTGAAAGCCCACCGCATGAACACCCAAGTCGCCCTCGCGTTGTCCCTGCTTGCCGCCGCCTCGCTGCCCGCGCTTGCCGAACAGAAACTGCTGCCCGCCCAGTGCGAGATCAGCTTCACCAGCAAGCAGATGGGCGTGCCCGTGGACGGCAAGTTCCGCAAGTTCGACGCGCAAGTCGTGTTCGAACCGCAGAAGCCCGAGGCCGCGAAGATCGGCTTCACTGTCGACCTGGCCAGCGCCACGCTCGGCTCGGCCGAAACCGACGCCGAACTCGCCAAGCCCGACTGGTTCAACACCAAACTGTTCCCGCAGGCCACCTTCCAGTCCAGCGGCGTCAAAGCCACCGGGCCGGGCAAGTTCGAGGTCACGGGCAAGCTCGCCATCAAGTCGATCAGCCGCGACGTGGTGGTGCCCGTCACTCTGGCCCAGGCCGGCGGACAGACCACCGCCAGCGGCACGTTTGCAATCAAGCGGCTCGACTTCCGAATTGGCGACGGCGACTGGAAAGACACCTCGATGGTGGCCGACGCCGTGCAGGTCAAGTTCAAGCTCGTGCTGACCGGTGTCGGCCCGCTCTGACCACCCACCCAGCTGCCGAATTGCGCTCCGCCGATCTCTTTTCCATCAACCCAGGTACATCCCCGTGAAGACCCTTTTGATCTCGACCGTCGCCCTCGTGGCCGCCACCCTCGCACACGCCGAAAGCAGCAGCTACGCGGCCGACCCTTCGCACACCGCCGTCCTCTTCGAAGCCAAGCATTTCGGCACTTCCACCGTCCGTGGCCGTTTCGACAAGAAGGAAGGCAACGTCACGCTCGACCGGGCCGCCAAGACCGGCAAGGCCGAGTTCACATTCGACACCACGTCCATCAGCACCGGCTTCGTGCCGCTCGACACGCACCTGAAGAGCAAGGACTTTTTCAACGCGGCAGAGACGCCAAATGTCAAGTTCGTCGGTGACAAGTTCAGCTTCGACGGCGACAAGGTGACCAGCGTCGCCGGCACGCTGACGATGCTCGGCAAGACCCAGCCGGTCACGCTGACGGCGACCAACTTCAACTGTTACCAGAGTCCGATTTTGAAGCGAGAAGTGTGCGGCGGCGACTTCGAAACCACGATCGCCCGCAGCCAGTGGGGCATGTCCTATGGCCTGACCTACGGCCTGCCGGACAGCATCCACCTGCTGATCCAGGTCGAAGCGATCAAGCAGTAAACCTGGGCTTCACAGGAACGCCCGCATCCGCGCGGCCGCTGCTTGCAGTTCCGGCAGTTGCGCCACCGCTTCGGCCAGCGCCAGCCACGCCCCGGGCGCGTGCACCGCGATGCCCGCGCGTCATCCGCGGCCGCGGGAGTTGCGCGATGAGTGCATCGCGCGCCGCACCTGGCATCTGCGCCAGGAACAGCTGGCCACCCGCCGTGCAATGCAGCGGCACGTGCGCGGCCACGTCGAGCATGAGGCGCAACGGCCATCGCGCCTCGATCCGGTCGCGGTAGAACAACTGCGTGCCGTCGAGCGTGGTGAAGTTGCAGGTCTCGCCGGGGCGCCACTGGCGAATCGCATCGTTCTGCTCGCAGCACACCATGCCGAAGGCCCGGCCGTTGACCATGAAGGCCGCGTCGAGCATCGACAGCACGTTGTTCGGGCCGAGGTAGATCGCGCGCATCGGCCGCAATGCCGGGTCGCGCATTGCGCCGGCACTCACATACACGCCAGTGTTCACCAAACCGTCTAAGTAAGCGGCATATTCGGCTTCCCGAAAATGGCTTTCGGTGGTCACCAGACCTCGCCCGACCACCTTCGAGCCAATACACAGCAGGCGCATTTCACCCGGTTCATCATCGAATCGCCACAGGCTGACGCGCGAGCAATTCAGCCGGCCGAAGATCAGGTCGATGACGGCAGAGCGGGCTTCCTAGCGGCTGGACTTTCCGGCGTAGAACGCGACGCTGATGGCCTGCAACCGCGACAGTTCGGAGAGCAGACTGGTCATTGCTCAGGTATTGGTCGAATCGGCGCGCACTTCGGGCTGCTTCAACTCACTGCTGGCGGCAAGGACTGGCACTCGTCGAACACGCGCGCACTGCAATGCGCGCAGATGCTGCGATCCAGGCGTTCGAAGATGGCATGCAGCGCCACGCACTTGGACGGGAAGATGTGGTCGGCCCCCAACTCGCGGGTGAACCCGACGTGCTGCCACAGATCGAGCACCGGCTGGCGCGGGCGGTGAAAGTACAGGTCACCGCCGGTGGCGCGCCGGGCGGCCAGTTCAACGCGCCACAACTCCACCGCCGCGAGGTCGTTGAAGTTCATGCTCTTGGCCATCACCAGCAGGTGGCGCGGCGCATCGGCATGGCTGCGCAACTCGCGCAGGTTGTCGGCCACATGGGGCACCGCGCCGAAGTAGACTTCCCCTTCCATGCGGACCAGCTTCAGCTGCGGGCACTCGGGCAGCGGCTCCGGCACTTCGGCAAGAACCACGAAGTCCCGGTCGGATGACACGCCACCCTCGGCACCCTTGTCGACAGCGGTGTCGAAACCCATCACCCGCATCGACGGGTGCGACGTGCGGTACAGGTAGACCACCAACGACAGGATGGTGCCGAGCAGGATCGCCATCTCGATGCGGATCGTCACGGTGGCAAGTGCCGTCACCGCAGCAATCGCGAAGTCTTCGCGGCTGTTCTGCCACAGGCTGCGCCAGCCTCCCAGGTCGAACAGTGCCAATGCCACCAGCAGCAGCAGCGCCGCAATTGCCGGCTGCGGGATCAGCGCCAGCAAGGAGGCCGTGGACGCCAGCAGCAGCAGCAGCCACAGCGAGGCGAACACAGCAGCCAGCGGCGTGCGTGCGCCGGCCTCCAGGTTCGGCAGCGAGCGGTTCAGCGAACCGCACGATACATACGACGAGAAGAAGCCGCCGACGATGTTCGACAAGCCCTGGCCGCAAAATTCGCGGTTCGCATCGATGGGCTGACCGGAGCGCGCAGCCACCACCTTCGCGATCGAGATCGACTGGCCCAGCGCCACGATCGTCAGTGCCAACGCAATCGACAGCAGTTCGGGCAGGCTCTGCACCCGCACCGCCGGCCAATGAAAGCGCGGCCAGATCGCCGGAATAGGCCCCACGACCGCCACGCCGCCCCATGCCGAACCGGCGCCGACAGCGTTGAGCAGCGTGGCCAGGGCGGTGCCCACGGCC
>CANJKD010000126.1 GCA_947474415.1 Burkholderiales bacterium
ACCGCTTTATGTCGAGCAGCTATCGGGGACGTTGTTCGCGATGCGGCACGGCACGCTCCACTTCATGCGGCTGTTCACGATCGGCACCCTGCTGTTCCAGATCGGCACCGCGATAGGGCTGGCAATCTTCATCTGGCTAGCGGTGGGGCATTTTGCCGTCGTCTACAGCTCGCTGATTACGCTGGTTCTGCTGTTCATGCGCATCGGGCCGCGTGTCGCGGCAGTGCACGGCAGCGTCCAGAGCGTGCTGAGTAACCTGCCGGCTTTGACTGCGATGCTGGCGATGCGCGATGCATGCCGGGCAGAAGCCGAACCGCCGCGGGGGACCGCTCCCGGACCGGTCGCGGCGCGCAGCATCATCTTCGATAAGGTGAGTTTCGGTTATGGCGAGGCGGGCAGCTTCGCCTTGCACGACGTGTCGTTTGTCCTGCCGGCCAACGAGATCACCGCGATCATCGGTCCGTCCGGTAGCGGCAAAAGCACCATTGCCGACGTACTGATGGGTCTGATCGAGCCTGCAGCAGGATCGATCCGGGTTGACGATACTGAACTCGGGCCCGACAACTACCGCGCTTGGCGCGACAGCCTGGCCTACGTCCCGCAGGACAGCTTCCTGTGGCACGACACCATTGCTCGCAACTTGAGGGTTGGCCGCGACGGCCTGTCGGAGGCCCGGCTTTGGGAAGCGCTTGACTTCGCCGACGCGGCCAATCTGGTCCGCAGGTTGCCCCAAGGCTTGCAGACTGTGGTCGGTGACCGAGGTATCCGTCTGTCCGGAGGTGAGCGGCAACGCATCGCGCTGGCACGGGCGCTGTTGCGTGATCCCCAGTTGCTCGTCCTGGATGAGGCGACCAGCGCGCTCGACTGGGAAAGTCAGGCTGCCATCGCCGATTCGATCCGCAGGCTGCGCGGGCATATGACCGTGGTTACCATCGCCCATCGCCCCTCGATGGTTGCTTTTGCGGATTGGGTCGTTGCGCTTCAAGACGGCCGCGTCGTTCAGCACGGCTCCTATACCGAGCTGGCACAGAAGGCCGACGGTTATCTCAACCGCGTCATCGCGGGCGACCGCTGACGACTGGTCAGGCGCTCGGCCGGCGCGACATGAGCTGAGATTTGCTCCGCAGCAGGGCGGCTTGCATGCGCATCGCGCGCAAACTGTCGCCTCGGCGGAGATGGTGCAGGAGGGAGCGTGTTGCGTGGTGGACCATCACGCCATTGTGCATCAGGCTGGCGAGGACAACCGATACACGGGCCTTGTGGTGCGTCATCAATCGATAGCCAAAGCTTTCCATGTCGGCACCGCATGTCGCCTCGACCAATCTTATATGACGTGACGTCAACTCGTCGCGCCACCCCGATGTACGCCGTTCGTCGAAACCATCATGGATCTTGGCATGGAGCGCCTGGTCAATCGCTGCGGTTTGATAAATAGGCTGGGGCTTAGTGTCGTTGGATGAGCGCAGCCGCGTACCTAGTGCGCTCGCAATATCGCAACAGGCGGACCTTCCGCTGTCCTTTTGGAGATCCTCGTAACGGATCTCGATCACGGGGTGAGAAGCCGCCCAATCCTTGAGGCGCTTGATATAATGGCGCCAATGACGGGCTGGATAGAGGATGCTGCCACGTCCCATGTTGAAGCCGGGTTTTTCCGGTACTGGTGTGTTGAGCATCGAGTTGGCCACGGCACGCGGATCACGCACGATGTGAAGATAGCGCACCTGCGGCAGGGCAGCTTCAACCGTTTCGAGCAGATAGGCGAGCTTCTCATGTTTTATGACAATGCCGGCAGGCTTCCGGCCCATTTTTGCAGTAGCCAGATCGATGAGCAACGCGGCCGGATCGTTCGAGGAATGACGGAGGCAGACTGCCGCCAAGTTTTCTTCAGAGATGCCCATCGCCGAGATGCGTGGATCACCGATTATGAGATCGTGGAGCTGGGCGCCCGTAATCTCACGGCCGTACTTATAAGCGAGGAACAACTCTACCGTAAACTTAACTTCCGGAAAAACGTAAACGCCATCACAAAGATCATTTATCATTCTAGAAAGCAACGTTGACCCGGAGCGGTTTACATAGCAAAGTACTCCAATGGTAACATGATCCACTAATTTGCACCTTGTAACAGACCAGTTTCTTTGTTGAAGGCAGGTATTGGCGTCTCTCGTAATCGAGAGCAGTGATTAGCTCCGTGGCAAAGCCTGACGATGCGGTTTGATAGTAAGGTGGGAGGGGGGAGAAAAGAGTAATAGCGCGGGCGGCCGACAGGAAGGTCGTTTAACGGGGCGGCAGGAATCTACGAAAGGCTTTTCTCGAGCAAGGTTCAATGCGACAGCGCGCGTAGTCCAGACGGACGCCGCTGGCTATGACGAGGCAATGCGGATTAGGATGTTGCAGTCGCGTCGATCCGTAAAGATTGTTACGGCCTTGGCGAACATGGCGATGCGGGTTGCATCGCTGCTCTGCCGGCTGGGACTGACCTTCTACATCGCTTACCAGCTTGGGCTGGAGGCCGTGGCCCTTTACGGCTTTACGGTGGGTGCCGCGGCTATCATGACGGCGGTGAGCGGCCTTGGCATCTCGTGGCGGATAACACGCTTCATCGCTGCGGAAGCCACGGCAGCAACCGTGGCGCGCGTGCGCGACCGGATTGTGCAACGGCTCGTCGTGCAGCTTCCGATAGTTCTTGTTGGTGGCTGTCTGGCTGCAGGCTTGGAGAACGTTCCCATGAGCCTGCTCTTTCCGGCTGCTGTGATCGTCATGCTCGAGCCGATCGTGGTCGATCTGCACCAAGCCTGCGTGTACCGGCACCGTTCGTTGGCGGGCAACTTTGCCCTTTTTCTGCGATCGGCGAGTTGGATCCCGGTAACCGTCATGTTGGGTCTCCTAGACGAGCAGTGGCGGACATCGGAGATGGTACTGCTCGGGTGGGCGAGCGGATTGGTTGTTGCGATCGGCTTCGTGCTGATGCTGGGCTTATGGCATTCGGCTGCGCGGAAGGGGCTCTTATGGCCGATCGACTGGCGCTGGATCCAGGCCAGCGGCTTGAGTTCGCCGATCGTCTTCGTATCCGAGCTTGGTGCAACCGGTCTCCTTTACAGCGATCGCTATATCGTGGCGCTGCTGCTTGGCGACCGGGCAGCCGGCGCCTTCACCTTCATCTGGTCGATCATCAACGCGGTGGTGCCGATCGTCCAAGGTGGTGTTTTCAACCAGATGACGCCGCAGCTGGCGAGCCAATGGCGCCGCCGTCAATGGCATGGCTGGCTAACGTCGCTCAACGCGGCGATGAGCCATACAACCTGGATGTCGATCGCCTTCGGTGTCGCCGCGATGCTCGCCGCGCTGGTTTTGCTGAGGGTGGCGTATTTCCCGCTGTCGATCAGCAAAGTGGCGTTCGCGAGCCTGATGACGATCGCGACTGTGGTGCGGATGCGGGCCGACGTCCTCCATCACGCCCTGTACAGCGCGGAGCAGGACAGCGACTGGATCGCGGTCAACATCCTGAGCCTGGTATTGGGGCCAGCAATGGCGCTGATCGGTATCGGCCTGTTCGGCTTGGTCGGCGCGGGCATGCAGATGGTCGTGGTCGCTGTCGCGCTTTATACGATGCGGCTGCGGCTTCTGCGGCGGGCGCAGATTGTCGCTCGCGAGCAGAGCGGCCCATTGGTTTTCTGAAGAGAATCCGCGGAATTGCTGTCCCAGTCATAGATAAGCGTCGCCGAAGCATGTTTTGCGCTGCCGCACGAAACTGATTAGGCACCTGCATGCTAAGCCTGGGGGATATGGGGGCATGCCGCAGCTATTCGTCATCATCGCGACTGTCGGACGTCCGGAATTGACGGCCGCGACGGTTGATCGTCTAGCCGATCAGACCCGCCCCCCGGATGGAGTGATCGTCGTTTCGGTGCAACCGCAGGATGTCGTCGGCGTCGGTGAGGTGAGAGGCAACGTTCAGGTCCACCTTACGTCAAAAGGTTTGCCGCGCCAGCGCAATCATGGCTTGGAGCAGGTGATCGACACGGCAGACACGATCGTCTTTTTCGATGACGACTTCATTCCTGCAGTCGACTATCTTGCCGAAGTCGAGCGTCATTTCGCCAGCTGTCCAGATCTCGTCGGGATGACCGGCAACCTTATCGCCGATGGTATCAACACAGGCGGTATCTCGTTGGAAGACGCGGTCGCGATGGTTGAGGAGCACCAACGCCCCGCTGCACTAAGCGAGCGGCCCCGCCAAGCACTCTATGGGTGCAACATGGCTATCCGGGTGTCGGCCGCGCGCGACTTACGCTTTGACGAAAAGCTGCCGCTCTATGCATGGCTGGAAGATGTCGACTACAGCACGCAATTAGCTCGGCGGGGCCGCCTGATCTCGAGTGATGCCATCACCGGTGTCCACATGGGGGTGAAAGGCGGCAGGACGTCTGGTATCAGACTCGGCTACTCGCAGGTCGCGAACGTCCTCTATCTTAAGCGCAAGGGGACGATGCAGCCGGGATTGGGTGACAGGTTAATGCGCAAGCAGCTGCTGGCCAATTTGGTACGCAGCATCCGTCCAGAACCGAACATCGACCGTCGCGGGCGGCTGAAAGGAAATCTGATGGCGCTGGGCGATCTGTTGCGAGGTCGGGTCGACCCAGACCGGATCAACTGGCTGTAGTCCGCGCATGGTTCCCATCTATTTCAACGGCAAGTTCTACGCTGGTAGCCTGAACGGCGTCCATCGCGTATCGGATCGCCTGATCCGTGAGATCGATACCCTGATTGCGCGCATGCCCGGTAGCGAGCGGCCGGTCGTGCGCCTGCTGCTGCCTCAAGAGAGGCAGTTCGAGCCGCAATTGCACGCAATTGAAGCGATCGAGCAGGTGGAGGGGCATAGCCAGAAATGGGAGCAAATGATTCTGCCGCGCGTCGCTGCGGACGGTCTGCTCGTCAACCTCGCCAATCTCGCGCCCATCCGGCACCGGCGCAAGGTTCTGCTGCTTCATGATGCCCAATTCCTGTTCCCGGACAGTTCCTATCCATGGCGGCAACGGCTCGGCTATCGGCTGCTAGTGCCGCGCATGGCTCGTTCTTCGCGGATCGTGCTGACAGTATCCGATTACTCGCGGCAGATGCTTGACCTCTTAGGTGTGGCGCCGCGCAGCTTGACCCAACTCCTTTACAACGGTTGCGATCATATCCATGAGGTGGCGGCCGACACCAGGGTGACTAACGAGCTCGGATTGGCGGACACTCCCTACGTTCTGATGTTCGGTAGTCCCAAGGCATATAAGAATGTTGGTGTCGTTTTTGCCGCCTTCGCTGCCCAGCAGTTAGCGCCGCTGCGGCTGGTCGTTGTCGGCGGGAGCAAAGTCGCGCACGAGCAGGCTGGGCTCACCCCGCCCGGCGATGTCATCTGGGCGGGCGGCGTCAACGACGCGCAATTGCGTGCGCTGTACGAAGGTGCGCATGCGCTTGCCTTTCCGTCGCGAACCGAGGGGTTCGGTCTGCCGCCGTTAGAAGCAATGCTCTGTGGATGCCCCGCTGTAGTTTCGCCAGCAGGTGCGATACCCGAGATCTGCCGAGATGCCGTACTCTATGCCGACGTTGACGACCCAAGCTCATGGCGAGATGCCATACGATCTTTAAACGATTTAGCTCTTCGCACATCGAAGATAGCTTCAGGGCGCAGCAGAGCAAGACTGTTTACATGGCACTCCGCCGGAAGCCGCCTCTTCGACGAGATTATGAAGCAGCTGCCGACCGACACTATAGGCGACAAAAGCGGTTAAGATAGCCCTTAGTCACTAGCGTGTGGCAGCTATGAGATGCGAATGTACTTAACTACTCGTCATAGAGACGGAGTCAAATCCAATAGACTTCACCTCGTTCGGATCTAAAATTTTGCAAAGACCAATCATACTGTGAGAGGAAAACGCCTCGGGACTGTCCGTTCCGATAACGATGCGCTCAGGGCGCTTGAAGTCGTCGTTAGCAGCCCCCTCCCTGAGAAGCTCTGGGTTAGAGACAACATGGAATCTGGCGTCCGGGTTAGTTTGCCGGACGATCCTTTCCACCATCGCCCGTTCCAACAGGAACGGTCGACTTGTTAACGATTACGGTGTGGCCGGTTAGCGAAGAGGCGATCTCTGTTGCTGCAGCGTACATACGAGAGGTCAGCATGACCGTCTCCGCGACGCGAAGGCGTTCCTGCGGCGATAAGACGGCATCGGCATCAGCCACACTGCTAGAAAGATCGGTTGTAAAACGAAGCTGACCTTACTGACCGCCCGTGAGACACGTGTGTCCAGTCCGGGCTCAGGTATGGGCATTACTTCGCAGGTAAGTGCATCTATCTTCTTCGGGTCTCGGTCAACACATACAACATCATGTCCGAAATCAGCAAAACATGCACCTGACACCAAGCCGACGTAACCAGACCCCACCATTGAGATCCGCATTTTTCTTCCCCGAGATGAAGCAAGCCGCTATAAATGCTCTCGGATCGGGTAGGAAGGCCGTTTATGCAAGTGCAATTCTCGCCTAAGATTACAACAGTTACGCCGACTTATAACCGTAGAAATCTGTTAGGCCGAGCAATAAGATCAATTCAATCACAGACTTGGCACGTTAGCGAAATCATAGTTGTGGATGATGGGTCTACAGACGGAACAGTAGACCTAGTAAACGATCTTGCCAGCTCCGACCGTCGCATCCGCCTTTTATTAAGGAAGCACGGCGGGGCGAACGTTGCTCGGAACGCCGGAATTGCGGCTGCCACTGGCGATTGGATCGCCTTTTTGGATTCCGATGATAGCTG
>CANJKD010000127.1 GCA_947474415.1 Burkholderiales bacterium
CGATCATCACGAACAGCTTGGCGCGATCAAGGTCGGGGCCGCCGAACTCCCAGAACGACCCACCAATCGTGTAGATCATCCCGGCCGCCATGTTGACCGAGCAGAAGCCACCGTGCGCCGCGTAGTTGGGTGTTCCGAACTGCTTGGCGAACAGACCGGTGAGCGCCTGCATCTGGTCGCGACCGGTGAACAGCGCGAACTTTTTCGGGTCGGTGGCGCGGATGTGGGAGAGGCGCTTTTCGAGCAACGCGAACACTTCGTCCCAGCTGATCTCTTCGAACTCGCCGTCACCGCGTTCGGTGCCCGGGCGCCGCAGCAAAGGCATCGACAGGCGCGCCGGCGACTTCTGCTTCATTACCCCGGAAGCGCCCTTGGCGCAGATAACGCCTTGATTGATCGGATGCGCCGGGTTGCCGTCGATGTAACGCACCTCGCCGTTGCGCAGGTGGACGCGAATCCCGCAGCGGCAGGCGCACATGTAGCAGGTGGTCGTCTTGACCTCCAGGCTGGCGATGTCCTCGGACTGGAAGTCGGAAACCGGGTCGTTGCGCTTCATGGAGTGGCGTGGTAGTTCGGGTGGAGACTGAAGGGGTGCAGCCCGTGCTGTTCGCTCGGAGCTGCATTCAAGGGTGGGTTCGAGAGTTGGCTTCAGGTCCGCGCCTGCCCATTCGGCAGCGCGCCCTGGCACTGTCGGAAGATGCGCGTGGTGCAGGTGCGGCAGACGTTCGAGTCAAGCTTCGGGTAGATCGCGCCGATCACGTCCTGGCCAATGCTGAACAGGTTCTCTGACCCGATTTGCGCCAGGTGGCCTGCGCGCTCGAGGGTCTGGACCACCGGCTGCGGCAGGCGGTGAAAGTAGAGCGCGCCGCCCATCGCCTTGCGCCGACGCGCCTCTTGCGCCAGCAACTCTGCCCCCGAGCTGTCGACGAAGTTGATGCCGGGCGCGAGCATCAGCAGGTGCTTGTGGGCGGGATTCTCCCGGTCGATGTCGCGAAGGCGATGCTGCACATGATCGACCGCGCCGAAGTAGATAGCGCCGTCGACGAACATCATCTTCAGCTGGCAGCAGTCGGGCTCGGTGGTCTGCGGGATGAAGTGGTAGCTGCCCTCACCCGGTGCCGGCACTGCGTTGCGCAGGGTCGGCCGCGCGGTGCGTTCGAGAAACACCATCAAGGAGATCAGCACGCCCACGTAGATCGCGAACTCCAGGTGCAGGAACAGCGTGGCCAGCAGCGTGGCCAGCAGGACGGCGCTTTCGGCGCGGCTGGTGCGCAGAATGCTGCGGATGTGGTGCAGGTCGATCAGCGAGTACGCCACCATGAACAACACCGCCGCCATCGATGCAATGGGCAGAAAGCGCACCAAAGGCGCGAGGGCGAGCAGCGTCAAGAGCAGGAACAGCGCCGCGAAGACCGGTGCCAGTGGCGTCTTGCCACCCGCAACGAAGTTCAGGCTGCTGCGGGTGAAGGAACCGCTGGAGGCATAGCCTGACGCAAAGCTGCCGAAGATGTTGCCCAGACCCTGGCCGATGAACTCCTGGTTGCTGTCAATCTGTTGCCCGGACTTCACGGCGATGGCGCGGGCGATCGCCATTGCCTCGGTCAGGCCCAGCATGGTCAGCGCCAGTGCGATCACGCCGAGGTCGCGCAGGGCCTGCAGCGACAGTTCGGGCATCGCCAGGGGCGGCAGGCTGCGTGGAATTGCCGCTACCGTGGGAATGCTCGTGCCGCTGCCGAATACGGCCTGCAGCCCAGCCGCGTAGACACTGCCCACGACCATGGCGCTGATCATGTGGGGGGCCTTCGGCAGGTAGCGGCGTGTCCCAATGCCCGCCACCAACGTGACCACACCCACGCTGAGCACGAACAGGTTGGTGTTCGGCAACTGATGTGCGAAACGAGACAGCGACTCCACGAAGGACGGGCTGGCTGCCGCCGACACACCGAAGAAATTCTTTAACTGACTGGTTGCGATCAGCGTTGCCGCGCCGGTGGTGAAGCCGATCACGACGCTGTGCGAAATGAAGTTGATCAGGAAGCCCAGGCGGGCCAGGCCCATCATCAACATCATCACGCCCGACATGAAGGTCAGCGTGAGGACGAGCTGGATGTAGGTGCTGCTGCCAGGTTCGGCGAGTGGGCTGACGGTGGCGAAAATGACGATCGACAGCGCGGCGGTCGGACCCGCGAAAAGATGCCACGAAGAGCCGAACAGGGACGACACGATCACCGGAATGATCGCGCTGTACAGGCCGTACTCCGGCGGCAGGCCGGCGATGCTCGCGTATGCCACCGCCTGTGGCACCAGGATGATGGTGCAGGTCAGGCCGGCGATCAGATCGGCCCGCAAGTTGCTCCGGGTGACCATCGGCCACCAGCGCAACATCGGCATCAGTTTGTGCAGCCAGACTTCAAGGTTTGCCATAGTTTCCAAGCCAATATTGCGCAAAGACGCGCCATCGAGCCGCCAAGTTGCGCGGCACGCCGCAGCTGGAACGCAAGCTTGATGCCACGCGGCGGGCGCTCGCGCGATTGAGCCGGGCGTGCGCTGCCTTCGCTCCAGAGAACCCTCCGCGAGCCCCGGCAAGGAGGGGGGGGGAAGCTCGGTTGCAGCGTGCGGGAACTTGGCGGCACTTGGTGATGCCTCGACGTTTCGATAGGAAACGCCGCCAGGTTTCGCGATGAAACGCGAACGATTCAACCGGCTCAGTACTAACCCTTGGAAAACTCGCCGAAAAGTGGATTCAGCGCGTGAAAAGTGGAACGATCAAAGCGGGCACGGAGTGTGCATAAGAACGCCCCGAGCATCCTCTCAACCACGGCCCGGGCGCCCAGCCCACGACGGCCCTTGCACACCACGGAGACAGGTCAATGTCGCGCAATTCAACCGAGTGGAACGAGCGCCCCCAGTTCCCTGAGACGCACTTCGTCAGCACCGACATCTACACCAGCGAGGAGATCTTTCGCGAAGAGCAGCAGAAGATCTTCGGCAAGGCCTGGATCATTGCCTGCCATGAATCCGAGTTGGAAGGCGCCTACGACTATCGCACCTTCAACCACCCGAGCGGCGCGCCACTGATCGTGATCCGCGGCGAAGACATGACGGTGCGCAGCTTCTACAACATCTGCCCGCACCGCGGCAATACATTGCTCTATGACCCGGTGGGCAACGCCAAGCGCATCACGTGCATTTTCCACGCGTGGTCGTTCAACGCAAAGGGCGACTGCATCGACATCTCACGTGCCAAACAGGGTTACCAGGAGCGCTTCACCTGCGAGAACGCCGGCCTGCGCGAGGTCAAGACCTCGATCGGCTATGGGGGCTTCGTGTGGGTCAACGTCGATGACGACAGCTGCACGCTGGCCGAATTCATCGGCGACGCGATGGGCATGCTGGACGAAAACCTGAGCATGCCGCTCGAGGTCTTCCACTATCACAAGGCCGTGGTGAACACGAACTACAAGCTGTGGCACGACACGAACAGCGAGTTCTATCACGACTACATGCACTACTTCAACCGCATCACCGGGATGATCCAGCCCGGCTACTTCGAGCGCAAATACACGGGCTATCCAAACGGCCACGCATCGGTCGGTTCGATGTCGATCAAGTACGACGCCTACGACGGCAGCAAGGAGCGCGGGGTCGGCTGGCCCGGCTTGGCGCCGGGTGGCTGGGTGCTGATCGACGTGTTCCCCGGCATGACCTTCAACCTGCGCACCTCGGTGCTGCGCATGGACACCGCGATTCCGCTCGGGCCGAACAAGCTGCTGATCGAGTTTCGTGGCCTGGGCCTGAAGAGCGACACGCCAGAGCAGCGCGCCGAGCGCGTGCGTGACCACAATCAGATCTGGGGCCCGTTCGGCCGCAACCTGCACGAAGACCTGCTGGGCGTGCATGGCCAGGGCTTGGCGATGCGCGAGCGTACCGACAGCAAATGGGTGTTGCACGGCCGTGAAGAGAACATGACCATTCACGACGAAGGCGGCATGCGCCACTTCTACGCCGAATGGAGCAAGCGCATGGGGCGCCCAGCGCATGACCCGATGACTCGCGACCCGATCCCCCAAGTTGCAGCCGAGCCATCGGTAGCCACTTGAGCGCTTTTACTCAATCTGTAACCTAAGCGAGGCCGCCCTTGGACCATCGACACGCCATCTCCGAACTCATCTGCACGTCCTGCATGACCCTGGACGACAAGCAGTTCAGCGCCTACCTCGATTTGTGCGATCCGGCCTTCACCTACAAGATCACTGCCTACAGCCCGGAGATCCGCAAGGACATGATCTGGCTTGAGCACGACAAGGCCGGCCTGCAGTCGCTGTTCACCAACCTGCCCAAGCACAACAGCGACCAGTCGCCGCTGACCCGCCATGTCACCGTCTACACCGTCAAGGAAGACGCTGCCGCGCAGCAGGCACAGGTGATCAGTGCCTTGCAGGTGTTCAAGACCTCGCTCGACGGCGGCGCCACCGAACTGTTCGCGGTCGGCAAGCTGCACGACCTGATCGGTCTTGCCGGTGGGGCGCCAAAGTTGCTGGCCCGCGAGGTTCGCTTGCAGACCCGGATGCTGGGTTTCGGCTACCACATTCCGTTCTGACCCGATCCTTGTCGATCCAACAACTCAGAGCGCCTCATGAAGATCCAGATCAACGCCAGAAACCGCGCGCATCACTTCGAGGCTAAGCCGGCCGACAAGATCCTCTTCTCCGGACTCAGTCAGGCCGTTGGCCTGCCGTACGAATGCGGCAGTGGCACCTGCGGTACCTGCAAGGCGCGGTTGTTGTCGGGTGAAATCGACGACGCCTGGCCAGACGCGCCGGGTCGCAAGCACCTCAAGCACGCCGATGATTTCCTGATGTGCCAATGCAGCGCGCGTGGCGATGTGTCGGTCGAGGTGGCCAGCTTCGTCGAGGACTTCGACCCCGGCATGTGCGTGCCGGCCGGCGTCAAGGGACGGATCCGAAACAGCCGGCTGCTGACGCACGATGTGATGGACCTGCACATCGATCTCGACACGCCGATGGACTTCGACGCCGGCCAGTTCATGCTGATCCGGGTGCCGGGCATTGATGGTTACCGTGGCTGGTCGATGGTCAACTACGAGCGCGGCGCTCGGTCGCTGCAGTTCGTCGTGAAGAACAAGCCGGGTGGCAAGTTGTCGGACTGGCTGTTCTCGACGCCGCGCGACGGCGCCGAAGTCGAGTTGTTCGGCCCGCTCGGCAGCGCCACCTTCTACCCGTCGATCGCGAAGGACATCCTGTGCATTGCCGGCGGCAGCGGTATTGCCGGCATGATGGCGATCTTGGCGCGGGCCGCTGGCGAGAATTATTTCGCCGAGCACAGCGGCAACATATTCTTTGGCTTCCGCTCGATGAAGGACTCCTTCTACCTCGATGTGCTGTCGCGCCTGCGGGCGCAGTGCGGCGCCAAGCTGCAAGTGACAGTCGCACTGTCGGACGGTGCGGCATCTGCCTCCGACCAAGCCGCCTACCCCTTGCTCGGCTTCGACACCGGCTTCGTCCACCTTGCGGCCGAGCGCCACATGCAGGGTCGCTACCAAGGGGTGCGCGCGTACCTCGCCGGGCCCACGCCAGCGGTCGACGCGAGCGTGCGCATGTTGCTGATGTCGCGGGTGTCGAGCGACAACATCCGCTACGACAAGTTCAGTTGAGGCCCGGCATGAAGCGCATCCACATCTGCAAGGCCAGCGACATTCCGCTCAACGGAATGAAGAGCTACGACACCCCACTCGGCGTGAAGGTGCTGATCGCCAACAGCGGCGACAACTACTACGGCTACCAGGGCATGTGCCCGCACCAGGACGTGTGCCTGGACGAAGGTTTCTTCGACGGCTCGACGCTCACCTGCCACCAGCATTTGTGGCAGTGGGACATCACCACGGGTGATGCGATGGGCCAGGCCGAAGCGCCGCTGGAGCGCTTCGAAATCGAACACCAAGACGGCGACATCTTCGTGGTGCAAGCCAGCGCGCTGAGGGTGTCGGCATTGTTCAAAGGTGCGTCAGACGCGGTCATCGCGCAACTTGATGCGCTGGCGCGCCGCGAGGTGCACGACAGCCTGAGCACGCTCTACGACGTCGGCGGCGCAGCCGACGATCTCTACATCCTCGAGTCCGGCCGCGTCGAGTTCGTGATCGGGCGTGAGGACCGCACCAGCCCGGCGGGCTTCATGCTGCGCAAGGGCGAAGTGTTTGGCTGGGCCGCCTTGCTCGAAGACCAACCGCGGCGCATCGCGAAGGCCACCTGCATCGAGCCATCGACGCTCCTGAGGCTGAACGGTGCCGAGGTGCTGCGCGTGCTGGCCGACGAGCCGGCATCGGGCTATGTCGTGATGCGGCAGCTGTCGGCGTTGATTACCAAGTGCCTTCGATCGACGGGTGAGAAGTAAGCAGGCTTGAGGGCTAACCCGCATATTTCACGCATCGACCACTGTATGGCCTGAAGGGCCATCTTGTCGCTGGTTTCCGAGGTCAACGGGCATTCAAAGGGCAATGCCGTCCTCGTTTCTACGCGGGCACGATGAAATATCCGGGCTAAGTCTGCCGGTGGAATGGCAAGCCGTGGCATGCAACGGTTCAGAATTTTCAACAGATGACGAGGATATAAGCATGGCGTCTTGCATGAACCAGCGGGTGCGGGCTGCGCTAGCGGCTTTTGCGACGACAGTCGGTCTGGGCCTGACCTTGGCCACGCCGGCCGTGGCCGGCGACCTGGAGTACGGCAAGCCGGGCGAGGCGGTCAACC
>CANJKD010000128.1 GCA_947474415.1 Burkholderiales bacterium
CCTCACCGGTGCTTCGCGCGGCATGGGCGCAGCCATGGCCCACCAGCTTCTCGATGCCGGACACCGGTTGCTGTGCCTGTCGCGCCACCGGAATGCGGGCCTGGATGCGAAGGCCGCTGCGAACGGCGCGGCTTGCGAGCAATGGGAAATAGACCTGGCGCAGCCGGTCGAGGCGGCGACACGCCTGCAAGCCTGGCTGACCGGGTTGACAGCCCACGAATCTGCGGCCTTCACCACCGCAACGCTGATCAACAACGCCGCCGCGCTGACCCGCATCGGCGCACTCGACGATTGCAGCGATGCCGAGTTGTCAGCGGCGATGCGCGTTGGCCTCGAAGCCCCGATGTTGCTGACGGCGGCCTTCCTGCGTGCCACCGGCGCCTGGCCGGCGGCCAGGCGGGTGCTGAACATCTCGTCGGGCCTGGGCCGGCGCGCGATGGCGGGCCAGGCTTCGTACTGCGCGGCGAAGGCCGGCATGGACCACTTCACCCGTGCGCTGGCGCTCGACGAAGCGCATCGGCCCGGCGGCGCTCGCGTGGCGTCGCTTGCTCCCGGCGTGATCGACACCGACATGCAAATGCAACTGCGCAGCGCCGATGCCGCCGGTTTCCCGGACCAGGCCGCCTTCATCGGCCTGAAGCAGAACGGCCAGCTCGCCTCGGCGGCGCAGGCCGCAGCCAGCGTACTCGCCTACCTGAACAGGCCGGCCTTCGGCAGCGAGCCGATCAGCGACGTTCGTGACCTGAAGTAGGCCAACACTAGCCGGCCAGCGGGTCCTGGAAACCACCGCGCCGGAAGGTCAGCACCAGTGTGTCGCGGTGGCCTTGCGCAGCAAGGGGCTGAATCGGCGTGCTCTCGTGGATCACGCGTTCGTCATCGAGCAACAAGGTGGTCCAGGGTTCGGTCATCGTGAAGCGCTGACCGGCCGGGCCGTCGGCCTCGAACACCCGCGTCTCGCCACCCTTGATGCCCACCCGGCCAACCAGCACAACGGCGACGAAATCGACCCCATCGCGGTGCGCGCCTTCGGGCGTGGGCCGGCCGATACCGTCGGTAGTGTCGATGCGAAATTGATGTGCCTCCGCGTACCACGGCTGCGGGCCTTTCAGCGCCGAACACACGGCGCCCAGTGAGCGCAGCAGCTGCGCCCAGGCAGCCTGTGCAGTCACTTCGGGCAGCACGGGCTCGAACCAGCGTTCCAGCCCGCCATGAAGCGCGTTGTAGTCGAGCGGCTGCCAATGGGCACGGTGTGGCACGACCGTCACACGGTCGCCGTCGACAACGAAGCTGGCATGGCGCCGGCGCCGGTAGTGGCCGCCGTCGCGCAGATAGGCATCGGGAGGCAGCGCATCCCATGAAGGCTTCAGTGCGTCGAGCGCATCGGCCGGCGTGCCGGTCAGTTCGCGCAGGCCGGCAGCGGAAACCGTTGAATAGCCATGTTCACGCAGGGCGACTGCGAGTTGCGATGGCGCGGTGATCGTCGGGGTCAGCAAGGTCGTCATGCCCGCAATGATGCCGCTTCTTTCAAACAGCGCATGCCAGGGCCGCTTCGAGGCCGCTGTCACCGGGGTGTGATTCAATGCCCGCTCCCTCGCTGACATCGGGCCCGCCTTGATTTCTTACCGCTTTGTTCGCGCGTGGCTGCGGATGCCGCAACAGGCGGTGTTGGCACTTGTCGCAGCGGCATCTGTGTCGACGTCGTTGTTGGCGCCGCCGGCCCTGGCGCAGCCCGTTGCACCGCTACCGGCTGCCCCGGCCAGCCCTGCCGAAACCCCGCTGCAGGACATCGCCATCGCCGCCTCGGCCTTCGTGCGCGGTGCACCGCTGCCGGCCTGGGCCGACCTGCTGCCGCTGCCACCGGAATCGGCCGCGCGCCGCGCCCTGACGGTGCGCATGGAAGACACCCAGCTGCGCCTCGGCGATACGCCGGTGCAGCTGGTCAACATTGCGCGCCAGGTGAATGACCCGGCCGCGCTCGGCCAGCTCGGCCAGGTCTCGATCTTCTTCACGCCGGCCTACCAGCGCCTGCTGCTGCACAAGGTGCTGATCCTGCGCGGCACCGGCTTCATCGACCACACCGCGAGCGTGCAGGTGCGCTTCCTGCAACGCGAAGCCCAGCTCGAACAAGGCATCTACAGCGGCGTGATCACCGCGACCATGCTGCTGCCCGACGTGCGCGTGGGCGACACGCTGCACTTGCAGTATTCGATCGAGGGTGCGAACCCGATCTTCGGCAACCGCTACGCGAACGTGCTTCCGTGGGAACAGGCGGCGCCGGTGCAGGTGCGGCGCATCACCCTCAGCCACCCTGAGTCACGCCTGTTGCGCTGGCGCTGGATGGGCGGCGTCACCCCCTCGCCCACCGGGCTGGAAACACCGGTTGAATCGCGCACCGCCGACGGCATGCACCGCCTGCGCTTCGAGCAGCGCGACGTGGCCGCGATCGAAATCGAGCCGATGCTGCCACGCGGTTTCGCGCCCGTGCACTGGCTGCAGTTCAGCGAGTTCCAGGACTGGGCCGACGTGTCGCGCTGGGCCGACGCACTGTTCGCTGCCGACACGCCGCTCCCAGAAGAAATGACACCGGTGATGCAGCGCCTGATGCGGTTGCCGTCGCGTGCCGAGCAGGCCTCGGCGGCGCTGCAGTGGGTGCAGTCAGAAATCCGCTACTACTCGGTATCACTCGGCGAAAGCTCGCACCGCCCCCACGCACCGACCGAGGTGCTGCGCAACCGCTATGGCGACTGCAAGGACAAGTCGTTCCTGCTGATGCGCATTCTGCAATCGCTGGGTATGCAGGCGCGGCCGGTGCTGGCCTCGCTCAGTGCACCGCAGCGGCCGGGCCGCATGTTGCCCTCGCCGCTGGCCTTCGACCACGCCGTCGTGCAGCTGCGCCTCGACGGGCGCGACTACTACCTCGACCCCACGCGGCTTGGCCAGCGCAGCCCGCTGGAGCGCATCGGCCAAGGCCTGGAAGAAGCCAGCGTGCTCGTTGTCGACGGGCGCGAGGTTGAGGCGCTGAGCATTGTTCGTTCACCGAACCGGCGCGAGCTCTTCGGCAGCGAGTTGACCGAGAAGTTCCGGGTCACGAACGTCAACGAAGATGCCGAGCTGGAAACCACGCAGCACTGGCGCGGCCTGGAGGCCGAATTGCTGCGCCTCACGGTGGCCCGCTTCGACGCGCCCCGGCTGCAACGCGCAGCGCTCACCGGCATCGACCGGCGCTACCCCGGCATCACGCTGGTCGGCATGCCGGAAGTCAGCGACGCCATTGACCAGAATCGAATCACGGTGCGGTCGAAGTACAAGATACCGAAGCTCGTTTCGGAGCAGAACGGCAATTGGGTGATGCGCTTCGTGCCCGCCAACCTGCAGGGCGCGCTGGCGGTGCCGCCATCGCCCAGCCGCACCCAGCCGCTGGCCTTGCCGTCATTCCCGCGCCGCATCGCCTACAGCGCCGAAGTGCAGTGGCCCGACAGCGTGAGCGGCGTGGACGATCCCTTCACCCAGCGCATCGCCAACCCGCAGTTCACGGCCGAGGTGACGCGCAGCTTTCGCGGCAGCGTGTCGCGCACCGCCTTGCAGTTCGAGGCGCTGGTGCCCGAAGTGCCGGCCAAGGACGTGCCGAAGTTGCTTGAGGACGTGCAACAACTCAATCGAATCGTGATCGGCGCCATGGGCGTGGCGAAGACGCAGATCAAGGACGGAGGCTTCCTCGGCCTGGGCAAGAAGACTCTGCAAGACACGCTGCGGGCGCGCGCGCTGAGCGTCGTGGAACGTTCGGGCAAGGCCATTGCCGGCAGCGCCCTCGCTGGCGACGATCTGGCCGAAGCGTTGTGCAGCCGTGCCGAGGCGCTGTCGGAGCTGGGCCGCGTTCCGGAAGGCGTGCTCGATGCACAAGCCGCCGTGAAGGCCGCACCGGTGTTGGCCCGGGCCTGGCAATGTCGCGGCAACCTCAACTGGGCGAACCGCGACTTCGCGCAGGCCACGGCCGCCTTCAGCAAGGCACTCACGCTCGGCCAGAATCCTTACGACGCGTACCTGCGGCGCGGCCAGGCCCGCTTCTACGAAGGCCGGCTGGAACAGGCCGCAGAAGACTTCGCGAAGGCCATTGCCGACCGCGACCAGCCCGGCGACAAGCCCTACGCGATGCTGTGGCAGGCCTTGGCCCTGCAACGCCTGCAACGGCCGCTGCCGGGCGACCTGACAGCCCGCGCGGCGAAGGATGCGTCTGGCTCCTGGCCGTTGCCGGCGCTGGCGATGTTCAGCGGCCAGGCCTCGCCCGAGCATGTGCTGCAAACACTCGAAGCGCGCGAGGGCGACGACCGCGAGCTGGCGTTGGCCGAGGCCTGGTTCTATATCGGCCAGTACCGCCTGAACCGCAACGAAACCGCGCAAGCGCGCGAGGCGTTCGAGAAGGCCCGCGCGAAAGGCATCGCGATCTACATCGAGCACGTGGCTGCCGGCTTCGAGCTGCAGCGGCTGGCGGGCAGGCCTTGACGCTGCGCCGGCCGGCGCAGCAGGCCAACGCCGCCACTTGCCAGGCTACGCTTGCGGTGCCGCCTGAACGCGAACCTGCCGCCCCAGCGCACTGACCACCTGGCCAGCGCGGATCTTGCAGGTCTTGCGCAGTTCCTGATGGCCGTTGACCTGCACGTCGCCGGCCGCCACCATCATCTTCGCGACGCCGCCGCTGGAGGCGATGCCGGTGGCCTTCAGCAGCGCATCGAGCGGGATGAATTCGCCACGCAATTCGAAGTTGATCGGGGCCGTGCCGGCGCCCCCCTCGCCGGGTACGGCGAGCGACCCACCCTGGGCCACGAACGGGCCTCGGCGTGGCCCTTGGTCGGGCCTTGCTTGGGGCTGAGGCCGCACGCGAACGGTCCCTGCGGACTGTTCGTTGCCTGCCGAAGGCCATCGGCCTCGGGCCGATCGCGGCCCGGCGCGGCGACCGGCAGTCACGTCAGCACCCCGTTTGCCGCGAGCCCGAACTCGCCCGCCAGCAGCGCGTACGAGTGGCGTCGCACCGCCGGCTCGTGGGCCCAGGTGTTGATGACGATCTCGTCGAGCTGCAACTCGTTGGCCAGGGCACGCAACTGTGCCGCCACCTGTCCGCCGGTGCCGACAAAGGCCTTGCTGCGCATCGCCTCCACCGCAGGCCATTCATCGGCGGTGAAGCCGCGCGCCGCGATCACGTCGGACGACTGCAAGGGGCCGAGCACGCCCCTCGCACGGTCCACGCGCCAGCGCTCGCGGCCCAGCGCGTGGTGGGTGGCTTGTTCGTGCGTGTCGGCGGCCAGTGCCCAGACGCACACGGTGGGCTGCGGCTTCGGGTGGCGCTCGCTCGGCTTGTACAGGCGGCGGTACAGCGACAAGGCTTCGTCCGCACCCTGACCATCGACGAAGAAGTGCGCATAGGCGTAAGGCAGACCGAAGTGCGCGGCCAGCTGCGCACCGTAGTTCGAACTGCCGAGGATCCAGACTTCCGGCGCATGCGCGCCGAGTGGATGCGCGCTGATGCCCCGGTACGAGGGCAGCGAAGTCCAGGCCTGCAGGTCTCGCACCTGCTCTGGAAAGTCATCCGCAGCGGCGTGCGCGTTCGGGTTCAGCGCACGCGCCGTGCGCTGGTCACTGCCCGGTGCGCGGCCCACGCCGAGGTCAATGCGGCCCGGCGCCAGCGCTTCCAGTACGCGGAACTGCTCGGCCACTTTCAGCGCGCTGTAGTGCGGCAGCATCACGCCCGCGCTGCCGATGCGGATGCGCGTGGTGCGCGCCGCAATGGCTGCCATCAGGATTTCCGGGGCGCTGCCAATGATGGTCGGCAGGCCATGGTGCTCGCTGACCCAGAAGCGTTCGTAGCCGAGGTGCTCGCAGTGCTGCGCCAGCTCCAGCGTATCGCGGATCGCAGCGTCTTCGCTGCTGCCCGAAACAGACACCGATTGATCGAGAACGGCAAGGCGGAGTGTTGTCATCGTCATGTCTGCAGGTTGCGCATGGGGTCCGGCCTTGTACGGCCGCCCGAAGTGGCGGGTACGGGTCGTCTCAGCCTTGCGGGTGAGTCGGGTCGATCCAGCGCACCCGCTGTGGCCTCTCCACCGGCTCGATGTCGAGGTTCACCGCCACCGCTTCGCCGTCGCTGCGCACCAGTACGCACTCGAGCACATCGGTGGCGCTGGCGTTGATCTCCTGGTGCGGGACGAAAGGCGGCACGTAGATGAAGTCGCCGGGGCCGGCCTCAGCGGTGAATTCGAGTGCCTCGCCCCAGCGCATGCGGGCGCGCCCCTTCACGACGTAGATCACGCTTTCGAGCGGGCCATGATGGTGAGCGCCGGTCCGGGCGTCGGGATGGATGTGCACGGTGCCGGCCCACAGCTTCTGCGCGCCGACGCGCGCGAAATTGATCGCCGCCTTGCGGTCCATGCCAGGCGTTTGCGCGGTGTTCGGGTCGAGCTGGTCAGCGCCTACGACGCACACACCGTCATGTCTCCAGCGGGGGGTCAATTCGGGTGAATCGCCGAGTGGGGCGGGTGTCACGGATTCGTTCGCCATGCCGGCTCCTGTGTGGCTTCGGTGCGCATTCTGGGGCCTATGTCAGCGCACGGCTTCGGGGCTGCGCGCAGGCCTTAGTCTTTTCCAAAGCAGGTATGAGCCTGGAGCGCCCTGAGATCGACGACGCGACGCGAGTCGATCCGTTGTAGGTCTGGCCAGTGTATTGGGGCGCGGATTTTTGGTTCATCAACCGTGGTCGCGGGC
>CANJKD010000129.1 GCA_947474415.1 Burkholderiales bacterium
CATTCGATCCGCTCCTTCACCGCACTTCACGCCACATCACGCGGCCCTCGCCGCCCTTGCCGGCCGTTTCGCGCACCCGCACCACATTGCCATCGGACGTGTTGATGTACTTGTCTTCCAGGCTGGTTGTGCCGTTGATGTTGCCCATGAAGCCCGGTGCCGCCGGCACCGCACCGATCCTGCGGCCGCTGGCATTGTTCAGGTTGGTGCCCTGGCCGGGGAAGGTCAGGTAGTCGGTGCCGATGCCCGAACTGACGAGCGTATTGTCGCCATTGGTATCGAACGTCGTGGTGTCGAGCCGGTTCCCGGTGACCGCATCGAACTCCATCACCCACCCCGAGCCCCCGTATGCACACGGGTTGCTGACGTCCGGAATCAACGACGTGATGACGATTCGCCCGCCACGGAAGCGCGCATCGGCGACCACGCGCTCTCCAGACTCCGGCAAGTTCACGTACCAGCCCATCTTCGAGGCGTAGTAGTTGGTTCGCGAGATCAGGTTGTCGCCCGTGATGACAGCGTCGGACGGCGCATCGACCGCATGCGTGCTCAGCCGATATTGATTGCCATCAGTGCCGCTGGTGGTCGTCACGATGGTTTGCTGCTGAAGTTGCCCGAGTGTGGCCGTGGTGCCGGAAACCAGCTTGTCGCGGATGCCATATTCGGCCATCTGGTTCGTGGCGGTGGTGTCACTCGTGGCCAGGTAACGCCCGGTACCGAACCCAATCAGGTAGCCCCCCGCCGGGAACTTGGTCACGTCGGGCCGGGCCGTGATCGACTGGTCGGTGCCCGCAGTGAACAAAGGCGCCGCCCCGTTGCCCATGCCCCAGGAGGCCGTCGACGAACTGCTCAGGTCGAATTTCCAGAGGTTGCCATTCAGGTCGCCGGCATAGACGACGTCGGCGATGCCGTCGCCATTGGTGTCGATCGCGGCGGCCGGCGACAAGCCGTTGGGGCTGGCGGCCGTGCCAGCGCCGGTGTCAATTTTCTTTGTCAGCGCGCCGGTCTCGGCATCGATCACGAACAGGAAGGCATGGCCGCTCGTGTTGCCCGCGTTGTAGCCACCGCTGACGATGACCGACCACTTGCCGTTGTTGGTCTTGACGAGCAAGGGCTGGCCAAAGACGTAACCCATGTCGACGTCGGTGAACTCCCAGCGCACGATGCTCGATGCGTTGGCCTCGGAGAAGGTGCTCGGGTTGGTCACGTCGAGCGCATACAGCCCCTTCGCGCCCGAGCGCATCCCGGCAACAAGAAGCGAGTGCCAGGCGCCGGCATAGAACACGTCGCCGACCGTCGGCGAACCATCGACAAAGTAGCGGTGGCTGTAGTTCAGATCAGTCAACTGCGTCAGCGACGAGTAGAGCGGCGACGGGACATAGCCGAACATCTCGTCACCCGTGGCCGCATTGATCGCGTGCAGCATGCCGTCGTTGCCGCCCAGATAGATCACCTTGGTGCGTGCCCTGTAGGTCGATGCGAACGTGCTGTACGGCGCCGACTCGAAGTCGTCGTAGTAGCCGAAGTTCGGCGCCCCGACGTAGTACGGTGATGAATTGACGATGTCGCCCAGCGGAGTCACATTGCGGTTCCGGAATTGCGGCGCGACGCAGGGCGGCGCACCGCAGTTGCGCGGCTCCTTGGTCGCGTCGCCGCGCAGGTAACTCGTGCGCCAAATGCCGTAACCGTCGATCGTGTTGGTGGCATTCTTGTTCAGTGCCGTGACTTGGATCAGGTCAAGTTCGGTCGCGGTCGGCGCGGCCGGGTTGACCGGCCAGCGGAACGGAATGCCGTGCGCGCCAGCAATGGCGGACGGCTTGTAGGTCAGCACACTGCGCTGCGTGTCCCAGTTCTGTGCCTTGATTTGCGTGCCCGACTTCCATGTGGGCGTGGCGCCGACCGTGCCGTCGCTGGCAACGGGAAAGGCGAGCAGGTCACCCGACCAGTCGGCACTGCTGAACTTGGCCTGGTACAACGAAGCACCGGTGTTCCACGAGCCACCGTTCAGGGCCACCGACGAGGCCGCGCTGGTCTTGGCCTGGATGTCGCCGACGATGGCCTGGAAGGCCAGTGTGAGCGCACTCGTGTCGCTGCCGAGGAAGGCCGTGTCGTAGCCACCGCCCAGGCTCGCCATCTTGTTCAAGGCCGCCACCGAACTGGCGTTGGCGACCGTATCGCCCATGCCGACGATGTAGGTCTGGATGTCGTAGGTCTTGGAGTTGTACACCGTACTTCGCAAGGCCGTCAGTTGCGCAAAGACGTCTTTTTGAGCCTGGCCGTATGTCCAGACGCCGGGCGGGCTTTCGGTGTTGACCCAATCGGCCGGGTTGTACTGGGTGCCGTCGGTCTTGCCGGTCGGGTTGCCGTCGGTCGCCATCATCACGAAATTGCGCTGGCAGGTCTGCGAGATCGGCGTCTGGCCGGTGCTGTTGCTGAAGTAGTTCTTGACCGTCTGCAGGCTGCCGGTCAAAGGTGTGTAGAACGCCGAGTTCTTGATCTCACTGGTGCGCGTATTGGTTTCATTGCCGAGCAGCGAGACCAGCTTGTTGAAGTGGGTGGTCGAATCCGCCTGCACGGTTTCAACGATGGTGCCGGCACCGGTAATGCTGTTGCCGTATCCCCACCCGCGCCGGATCCACAACTCGCGAGGCATGGTGGCGGCCTGCGGCAGCCAGCCGGCATCGGTGGGGGCAAACGGAATGGAGCCACCGCCGAACGGCCCGGCCACAGGAAAATTTGCCAGGGCCCAAGCGGTGCCGGCACTCCGTGGGCCGCCACGCACGAAATATTTGACGCCGGTGTCGCCGATGCCGTACATCACCGGCTGGGTACTGCCCGAGTAAAGAACGTCGTTGATGTCGGCGTCATCGCCAGATTGGTTGTAGGTGATGAAGCTGAATCCATTCGCTGCGGCATCCGGGTTGGCGATGCAACGCAGGCCACCGTTGCTGGCGGAAACACCGGCCACGCAATCGTTGGTGTAGACCATCGTCGTCGCATTGCCGACATAGTACGCATGGGTGTTGTACAGCGTGTTGCCTGCGGTCGCGAAGGTCGTCAGGCCCCAGTTGAACGAGTTGCGATAGTCGCCAAGAATATTGCGCAGCACATCACGCGCGATGTTGCCGCGGGTGGTCACGTCATCACCCGAAATCACCTTCCCCGACATCGTGGCGTCCATCGACTCCGAGTTGTCGAAGATCAGCATCACGTTCGGCTTCACCGACGGCGCAAGGAACAAGGGGTAGGCCGCGAAGGTGAACGCCGGCAATGCATTCACCCACAGCGGCGCAGCCAACAGCAACGGCAGCCCAAGTCGGATGCAGTTCGCCCGGCGATGTGATGTGGGTTTCATGCGGTACCTCTTCAACGGGTGGCGTAGATCGATTGCAGGAACACCAGGGTCTCGGCGCGGGCGCCGGTGGCGCGCGCGGTGACGCGGTAGCCGGTGCCGGAGGTATTCGCCTCCGAGCCGATCACCGCGCTTTCGCCCGACCCAGAGCCCAGATTGCCGAGCTTCTCGACCACATACGCAGGTGCCTGCCAAACACCTGGCAACGCGGCGGCGGCGGTGAACTGGCCATAGGTGCGCACGTTCGCGGCGTTGGCCCAGTCGAAGCCCGCTTGCTTGTCCACCGGCAGCGCGGCCGTGGCTGGCAGTGGCGATCGTTGGGTGGGTGGAATGCACAGGCCGGTGACACAGGTGGCCGAGAACGCAGTGTCGCTACGGATGTTCAACGAAACGTCTTGCTCGGCGTCACGCAATGCCGCCTCGGCCGCCTGCAACGCGAAGTCGCGATCCCTGGTGTTGCCGATGATGCGCTCCTGCATCACGCTCACGCCCATCACCGAAACGCCGAGCACCAGCGCCGCCACCATGAACAGCAAGGTCGTGATGAGCGACAAGCCGCGCTGTGCGCGGACGCTTCCCGGGTGCCGGTGAAACTGGGTAACTTTCATGGCGAGTTGTTCCTCAAGGTGACCACCTCGGTCACCTGGGTGCGCAGGCGATGGTCGGTGGACGACACCGTGCCGCCGGCGAACGACGCCGCCTGCGGGGTCAGCGTGACGCCATCGTTCACGGTCGTGCTCAGCAGCTGCAACCGCACCGCGACGACGCCACCCCACGCGGTTCCGACGTTGTCAGCTGTGACGTAGCGGTTGGCGGTCAGGTCGCCCTTGTCGAGCCCATAGCTGATCACCATCCGGTCGATGCCTTGCACCACTTCCTCGGGCACCGGGGCGGCGGTCGGGTCGGTCGGGTTCGGGAACGCGAGCCGCCACATCGAGTTCGTGCCGGCGTGCGTGCCGGGCGCGATGTAGTAGTGGTTGGTCTGGAGACGGTAGACGGCCGAGTCGCCGCGGAACACCTGCACGAAATCGTCGCCCGCATTGCCGGGGTTGAACGTGCCGCCGACGGCGTGCAGCAGGTTGCCCGTCGTGGCCGGGCTCGCCTCGGTGACCTGAAACATGGCGGCCGCCTTGCAGTTGGCGATCAGCAGGATCGCGCCCGACTGGATCGTGTTGCCCGCCGTGCTGACGCCCACTTGCGGCGCACCGGACGAGGACGTCATCGGGGTCGACAGGCCGAGCGAAAGCGGTTCGATCGGGACGCGGATGGAGATGAAGTCGCTGTTCGCGTTCGGCGTGAGCGCGGCCAACGTGGCATTCAGCGCCGGCGAAAAACCCGTGCCAGTGCCGTGATAGCCGCGAATTCCTGGCATGTCGGTCACGGTGTCGAGGAATCGGGGGTTGCCAGCAACGAGCAGGTTCACCGGCGGATCGGACAGGGTGGCCTTGCAGCCCAGGAACCCGCCGCTGCGCAGGTCTTTGTGGAGCAGTTCCATCGCCAGCCGCGAGTTCTCGCCCATGCGCGTGCCCGCCGAGCTGACGGTCTGGAGGGTGCGGGTGCTGACGAACACCGAAATCGCCGCCAGCGAGACGAACAAGCCCACGGCAAGGCCCACCATCATCTCGACCAGCGTGAAGCCCTGGTGGCCGCTTCTGAGGCCCGCGCGGGGCATTGTGGTGTGCGCATTCATGGCCGAACCACCGAGACGAACCGCGACCCGCCCACAGAGTCGCTCCACCAGACCTTGACGGCCAGCACGTTGCCGATGCCATCGCAGGCCGGGGCGAGGGCCGTGCCGTCAGTCGGCGTGCTGTCGACGCACACCACGCCGGTGCCGCCCGGCAACTGGCCGGCGATGTCATCCGACCACTCGGTCATGTCGGCCACGGCCATTTGGGCGGGCGTGCAGCCGGCCACGTCGCTCAGGCAGGTCTTGCTGCCGATGGCGGGGTTGTTGTAACTCCCCGCACCAAAGCCGGCCCGGTTGGCGCGCACCCGGTCCGACATCTGGTAGGTCAGCAACACCGCTTTGTGCCGATACTGGGCACTCGAATTCATCTTCATGCCGAGGGTCTGCATGCGCGCCGCGCCGATGAAACCCACCGACGCCACCACCACGGCGACCAGCGCTTCGAGCAGCGCATAACCCATCGCCCGGCGCACCCGGCGCGAGCGCCCGCTGGGCATGATCAAGGACATGTGACCCCCTGTGACACGTCGGCCAGGCCGACCCTCTGCAGCACGACGCTGTAGCCTTTGGCTGTGTCGTTGCTGCCACAAACTTTGAAGGTGACCGATGCGGAGGCGAACCCCGTGGGGGCGAACGACACCCGCCTGACGCCACCGGTGGTGCTCAAGACGACCGAGCCCGCCGGGTAGCCCGGATAGTTGCGGATCAGCGTTTCACCGGTGTCGAACGAGCCGTTGGCGTTGTCGTCGACCCAGACCTTCCAGCCAGCGCTGAATTCATCGCCGGTGGCGGGCGCCGTGGCGGCAAGTGCCACCGTGACGCCACGCTTGGCAGCCTCGCTTCGGGCCAGCGTCATCGACGCGACCAGCTCCGACTGGGCCGACCTGACCTTGCTGTTGCGCACGAACGCTGCCAGGCTGGGCGCGGCGATGGCCAGTGCCACGGCCATCACGGTCACGGTGGTCATCAATTCGATCAGCGTGAAGCCACGCGCACGGCGACCGCAGCCGCCGGGATTCGATGCTTGTGCCGTGCCCATGTCCATGCCTTCGATTGTGCTTCCGGGGTCGCTGTGACGGCTACCCGCGATCGCGCCGCCCATCGTTCCGGCGGCGCCATTCATCCAACCCGGTCCACGCACCCACGCCGGGTTGCGGGCCAGGCCGCAGGCAGCATTCATGCAAGGTCTGGAAAGCGGGTGCGCCCGGGGCCATAGAGGCGCGCATGTTCGCGCAGGGCGAAGCGGTCGGTCATGCCGGCGAGGTAGTCGGCAACGGCCTGCTGAATTGGCTGGCGGGAGGCGTGGCGAGCCGGCATTTGCCCCGGCTCGGCCGTGTAGGCCTCGAACAATTCACGCACCACCGCCTTGGCTGCCTCGGTGGTCTCGACGACGCGCGGGTGCCGGTAGAGCCGGGTTCGCAGAAACGCCTTCACCTCGGCAGACCCGGCGGACATTTCGGCCCCGGCATGGATCAGCGGCATGTGGTGGCGCACGGCGTCGGCACTCTGCGGCTCGTGCGCGTGCAGCGTGCCGGTGGCCGATGCGATCAGGTCATAAACCTGTTCCGACAACATGCGCCGAAGGCTGTCGTACAGCAGCCGGCGGCCCTCGAGTTGCGGAACCGCCGCCAGCGCTTCGCAGTGAAATCGCGCGAACAGGGGCAAGGCCAGCAATTGCTCGTACACCATCAGGCCGGAG
>CANJKD010000130.1 GCA_947474415.1 Burkholderiales bacterium
CGGCCTTGACGGCAAACCCGGGCCGCACGAACGCCACGACAGGCGTGACGATGAACCCCGTGCCCGTGGTGTAGGTGGGCAATGCGCCCAGCACGTCGACGAAAGCGGCGTCGAGCCCGATCTCTTCGTGGGCCTCGCGCAACGCGGTGGCGGTGGCGTCGAGGTCAGTCGGCTCGACCCGCCCGCCGGGAAAGCTGATCTGGCCAGGGTGATCGGTGAGGTGGTCGGTGCGCTGGGTCAGCAACACCGTGAATTCATCGCGTGGCACCAAGGCCACGAGGACGGAGGCATGCGATGGTGCCCGCTCGGTGAAACGGGGCTCGATCTTGATCTCGGGCGTCCAGACCGGCGGCGCACTGAAACGGCGCCGCAATGCCTCGGTCAGCAACTCTCCAGGGCTGACCGCAGGGAGGTGGTCGTCCACACCCATGACGGGCAGCTTTTGCGGGTCGAAGCTCAGGGCCATGAAGAACTCGGGTCAGGAGGCTGTGCCTCGCTGGAAGCACACAGCCAAAAAAGCCGCCCAGCGGGCGGCCTTTTTGCATCGACGCACAGCTTGCACTGCGCGCAGGCGCGGTCAGGCCAGCTTTTCCTTGATGCGCGCCGACTTGCCCGAACGGCTGCGCAGGTAGTACAGCTTGGCACGGCGCACATCGCCACGGCGCTTCACTTCGATCGAGGCGATCAAGGGGCTGTAGAGCTGGAACGTGCGCTCCACGCCTTCGCCGCTGGAGATCTTGCGCACGATGAAGCTGGAATTCAGGCTGCGATTGCGCTTGGCAATCACGACCCCTTCGAAGGCCTGCACCCGCTTGCGCGTGCCCTCGACGACGTTGACGCTGACGATCACCGTGTCGCCAGGGGCGAACACCGGGATGGTTTTGTTGAGGCGGGCAATTTCTTCCCGCTCGAGGGTCTGGATGATGTCCAAGTTTTTCTCCAAGTGATCATGCCAACGCTCCGGGGTGGAATGGTGTGAATGTCGGGCGCAAGGCCTGCATTCGGGCGCAGCAGAGGATCGAAAAGCTTTCCATTATATGACAAGGCTGGACAGGTACTTCTCGTCGGCTGCATTCAGCCGGCCCTGGGCACGCGCCGCAGCCAGCAAGTCGGGCCTCCGGCGCGCCGTGAGTTCGAGCGAACGCTCGCGCCGCCAACGCGCGATGTCCTTGTGATGACCTGACAGAAGCGGCGCTGGCACGGGCAATAGCTCGTCGCCGTCCACGAGTTGCTCCGGGCGGCTGTAGTGCGGGCAGTCGAGCAGGCCGTCGGAGAAGCTGTCTTGCTGGTGCGATTGGGCGTCGCCGAGCACGCCGTCCTGCAGGCGCGCCACGGCGTCGAGCAGAGCCAGTGCGGGCAGTTCACCGCCGGACAGCACGAAGTCGCCCAGGCTCAGTTCGAGGCCGACGTGGCGGTCGATGAAACGCTGGTCAATGCCTTCGTATCGGCCGCAGAGCAGAACGGCGCCCGGGCCAGCGGCAAACTCGTTGACCACGCCCTGGTCCATGCGGCGCCCGGTCGGCGTGAAGTGCACCACCGGCGCCGGAGACGTTTCCGCGCGGGCCGTTCGGATCGCCGCCAGCGCACGCTGCAGCGGCTCGGCCAGCATCAGCATGCCCGGCCCGCCGCCATAGGTCCGGTCGTCGACGCGGCGATAGTTGTTGTCGGCGAAGTCGCGCAGCGGCCACAGCTTGACCTCGACCTGGCCCGACTCGAATGCACGCCGCGTGATGCCCTGCGCCAGGTGCGGCGCAAACAGGTCGGGGAACAGCGTGATGACGTCGAAGCGCATGAGGGCAGCCACCGGACCGAGTTGGGCCGGTCAGTAGTCCAGACCCCAGTCGACCGTGATGGTGCGGCGCTCCACGCTCACCTCGTCGATGTAGGCGGCCACGAATGGGATCAGGCGTTCGGCTTCAGGCACTGGCTTCGGGCCGGGCGCGGCGGGGGGGGCCACGGACTGGGCATCGGGCACGACCCGCAGAACGCTGTGCGGCCCGGTGTCGAGCAAGCCGGCCACGGTGCCGAACCGGTCGCCCTGCCGGTTCACAACCGACAGGCCGATCAGGTCGACCCAATAGAACTCATCGACCGAAGCGGCCGGAAAGCTGGCCCGGCCGACGAACACGCGCGCACCGCGCAGGGCCTCGGCCGCGCTGCGGTCAGGCACCTCATGCGCTTGGGCCACGACCAATTCACCATGGTCCTTGACCTGGGTGATCTTCAGCTGGGAAGGGAAGGTTCCGGGCGCAAACACCGGCCGCACCACGCCGACCTTGTCGGATGGCTTGAGGTACCAAAGGCGCGTCGAGAAGAGCGCCTGCGGGTCGGAGGCGAAAGGCTGGACTTTGAGCCAGCCTTTCAACCCCCAGGCGTCAACGATCCGGCCGACCTCGACCGCATCATCGGGCCAGCCGACAACTTCTGCGGCAGGCGTTACGCCGACACTCCCCATGGCCGAAGCCCCGGGCGCTGGTTTCACGCCGCGCCGCTGCGCGTCAGACCGTGGCCTTGGCCTGGGCAACCAGGCGGGCGACCGTGGCCGACATCTGGGCGCCGGTACCGGTCCAGTGCTCGAGCCGGTCGAACGCGATGCGAAGCGGCTGTTCGCCACCGGACGCCACCGGGTTGTAGAAACCCACGCGCTCGATGAAACGGCCATCGCGACGGGTGCGCGAGTCAGCAACGACGATGTTGAAAAAGGGGCGCTTCTTGGCGCCGCCACGTGCAAGTCGGATCACGACCATGTCTGTTCCTTGGTAACCGAAATCATCCACCACACCAGGACACCGCGAACCGGCAAAGCCGATTCGCGCAGGTCAGGCAGATCAGGAGCCGCCGCAACCCTGGCTCGGCCGAAGTCGTTTTCGCTGTCGCTGTCGCTTGCGAATTTGAAATTGAATTCGGCCTCGCCGGGTTCCGGCTACGCGTTCGTCGATGTAGATACGCCGGCCACTCGGCCAGCCAACAACGAAACCGCGCATTATAAACTCAGTAGAACACCCCGAGGAACCTTCATGAGTGACCATTCCCTGTTGATCCGGCCCAGCACGCCAACTGATCTGCCCGCCATCACCGCCATCTATGCCTGGAACGTGCTGAACGGCACCGGCACCTTCGAGCTGGAGGCACCCGACGCCGCCGAGATGACGCGCCGGCGCGACGACGTGCTGGCCAAGGGCCTGCCCTGGCTCGTGGCGCAGCGCGGCGGCGCGGTGCTTGGCTATGCCTATGCCAACCACTTCCGGCCGCGGCGCGCCTTCCGCTTCTGCCTCGAAGACTCGGTGTACCTCGCGGCCGATGCTCGCGGACAAGGCCTGGGCCGGCTGTTGCTGGCGGAGCTGATGGCGCGCTGCGAAGCTGCCGGCGCCCGGCAAATGCTGGCGGTGATCGGAGATTCGGCCAACCTCGGTTCGATCGGCGTGCACCGCACGCTCGGCTTCGAGCACGTCGGTGTGATGAAGGCCGCAGGCTGGAAGTTCGAGCGCTGGCTCGACGTTGTGATCATGCAGAAAAGCCTGGGAATCGGCGCAAGCGATGTCCCGCTGGGCGCCACCGAATGACCGCCTCCGCACCCGCCTGCAAGTCGAAGACCGTGGCCACCTGGATCGCCTTGATCGGCGGCAGCGCCGGCTTGCATCGCTTCTACCTGCACGGCTTTCGTGATCTCCTTGGCTGGCTGTTCGTGCTGCCCACGACGCTCGGTGCGTACGGCGTTCAGCGCATGCGCCACCTCGGAGCAGACGATCAACTTGCCTGGGTGCTGATCCCGCTACTCGGCCTGACACTGGCCGCAGCGATGATCACCGCAATCGTCGAAGGCTTGACGCCGGACGAGCGCTGGAACGCCCGCTTCAACCCCGCCGGGCCCGCGCACCACAGCGACTGGACCACGGTGCTGGGCGTCGCCGTTGCGCTGTTCGTGGGCGCCGGCGTGCTGATGGCCACGATCGCGTTCAGTGCCCAGCGCTACTTCGAATACCAGACCGATGCCGCCAATCAGGCGAAGATCAGCACGCCGACCCAATAGAACACGCCGGCCACGAAGGCCGAAGCCGGGATCGTGAAAATCCAGGCCCACACGATGTTGCCGGCCACACCCCAGCGCACCGCCGACGCACGCCGCACCGAGCCGACACCGACGATCGCACCGGTGATGGTGTGCGTGGTCGACACCGGCACACCGAGCGCCGTGGCCAGGAACAGCGTGATAGCGCCACCGGCCTCGGCGCAGAAACCGCCCACCGGCTTGAGCTTGGTGATACGTTGGCCCATGGTCTTGACGATGCGCCAGCCACCGAACATCGTGCCCAGACCGATCGCGAGGTAGCAGCACCAGATCACCCAGCTTGGCGGCATCTTGTCGCCGGCATTCGCATAGCCCGTGGCGATCAGCAGCATCCAGATGATGCCGATGGTCTTCTGCGCATCGTTGCCGCCGTGGCCCAGACTGTACAGGCCCGCCGACACCAGTTGCAGCCTTCGGAACAGGTTATCCACCCGCAGCGGCGACGTGTGCCGGCAGATGTTCGCCACCAGCACCATCAGCAGCGAGCCCAGCAGGAAACCGAGCAGGGGCGACAAGAAAATGAACAGCACCGTCTTCAGCACGCCGGCAGCCACCAGAGAGCCCGCGCCGGCCTTCGCGATCACCGCGCCGACGATGCCGCCGATCAGCGCGTGCGACGAGCTCGACGGGATGCCGTACCACCAGGTCACGATGTTCCAGAACATCGCACCGATCAGCGCCCCGAAGACGACATGGTGGTCCACTACGCCGGGCAGCACGATGCCCTTGCCGATAGTGGATGCCACATTGAGCTGGAAGACGGCAATCGCCACGACATTGAAGAACGACGCAAAAACGATCGCCTGGTGCGGCTTCAGCACACCGGTGGACACCACGGTGGCGATCGAATTCGCGGCGTCGTGGAAGCCGTTCATGAAGTCGAACGCCACGGCCAGCAACACCAGCAGTGCGACGACCCAGAAGGCAGTCTGGACAGAACCCATTGCGACGGCTGGCGGACTACGAATTTTCGAGGACAACGCCCTCGATGAGATTGGCCACGTCTTCGCAACGGTCCGAGATCGATTCGAGCAACTCGTAGATGGCCTTCAGCTTGATCAGCTCCCGCACATCCTTCTCTTCGCGAAACAGCTTCGACATGGCCGAGCGCATCACGCGGTCGGCGTCGGATTCGAGGCGGTCGATTTCTTCGCAGGTCTTGATCGCGGCTTCCGCCACCTCGGCCTGGCTGATGCGCGGCAGCAGCGACACCGCGTGCTGCACCCGTTCGCAACATTTGGCGCTCAGGTCGCCCAGGCGCAGCACGTCTTCGGTCATCGAGCGCACGTCGTAGAGCGACATGGTTTCCGTTGCGTCTTGCAGCAGGTCGAGGATGTCGTCCATCGCATTGATCAGGCCGTGGATCTGCTCGCGGTCGATCGGCGTGATGAAGGTCTTGTGCAGCAGCCGATTCACTTCGGCGGTGATGCGGTCGGCTTGGCGCTCGGCGTGGTCGACTTCGCTCGCGTACTTCTCGCGCAGCGTCAGATCGGCGTAGTTCTGGATCAGCAGGATGAACGCCCGGGCTCCCCCCACGATGTAGTCGCCGTGCTGGTTGAACAGCTCGAAAAAATTGCCTTCGCGCGGCAACAGCTTGCCAAAGAACATTCCCGGTCTCCGATCACTTCACACGCTCAACGTCTTGTCATCAAGCTGACACGCGGGGAGTGTAAGCGTGCGTCGGCGCAGCCTCAGTCGAACGGTATCTCGACATGCGAATTGAAGAACTCGCGCCGGCCCCTAAAGCCTGCCAGGCGCTCGAGCAGCATGTCGAAGTCGGCATCACGGTCGACCGGGTTGAAATGCTCGGTTCCGATCGCGAACACCGGCGCGCCGTCGTAGGCGTGGAAGTATTCGACGTAAGCGTCGCACAGGCGCTGAAGGTAGGCGGGCGCGATGCCGATTTCCATCGGGATCGCGCGCCGGGCGATGCGCTGCATCAAGGCAGCGGGCGAGGCCTGGAGCCAGATCACGAGATCGGGCTCGGCCACTTGCGGCGCAATCTGCGCGTACATCTTGGTGTAGAGCCGGAACTCGTCGTCGCTCAGGTTCAGGCGCGCGAACAAGGCGTCTTTCGAAAACAGGAAGTCGGCCACGACGGCTTCGTCGAACATGCCCGGCTGCTGCGCCGCGCGCATCTGCTTCAGGCGCTGGAACAGGAAGAACAACTGGGTCTGGAAGGCATAGCCGGGCATGTCAGCATAGAAACGGCCGAGGAAGGGGTTGTCTTCGGGCTGTTCGAGCAGCAACTCAGCGCCCAGGCGCTCCGCGAGCTTGCGGGCGAGCGAGCTCTTGCCCACGCCGATCGGGCCCTCGATCACGACATGTCGAAAGCGCTGCAGGCCGGCGGCCGATGGCGGCATGGTCAGCTGCACGCTCAGGTCCGGAACACGAAGTACACAGCACCGACCAGGCACAGCCCGGCCCGGAGAAAGTCGAGCTTCAGCGGCTGGTCCATGAAGACGAACGCGAAAGGCACGAATACCGCGAGCGTGATCACCTCCTGGGTGATCTTCAGCTGCGCGAGCGAGATGCCGGCGCCGTAGCCAATGCGGTTGCCCGGCACCTGCAACAGGTAATCGAACAGGGCAATGCCCCAGCTGATGAGTGCGGCGCTGTACCAGGGCTTGTCGGCCAGGTTCTTCAGGCGGCCGTACCAGGCGAAGGTCA
>CANJKD010000131.1 GCA_947474415.1 Burkholderiales bacterium
GCGGCCGGAGTGGATCACGCTGACGGCATCGCACAGCTTGGCCACCAGCCCGAGGTTGTGGGTGATGAACAGCACCGCCGCGCCCTCGTCGCGCTGCAGCGCGCGCAGCAGGCGCAGCACCTCGCGCTGCACCGTCACGTCCAGCGCCGTGGTCGGCTCGTCGGCGATGATGAGTTTGGGCTTGCAGGCGAACGCGATCGCGATCAGCACGCGCTGGCGCATGCCGCCCGACAACTCGTGCGGGTACTGGCGAAACACCGTGGCAGGCGCGCGGATCTGAACCGCCTCCAGCAACTCGAGCGTGCGCGCCCTCGCCTGCGCGGCGCTGTGGCCCAGGTGCAGGCGCAGCACCTCGCCCACCTGGGCGCCGATGGTGTGGCCGGGGTTCAGGGCAGTCAGCGGGTCTTGCGGGATCAGCGCCACATCGCGCCCGAGCTGCACGCGGCGTTGCGCCGGCGTCAGGCCGAGCCAGTCGGTGCCGAGGAAGCTCACCGAGCCGGCCAGCACGTCCATGCCGGGCGGCGTGATGCCGAGCACGGTGCGGCCGACCATGCTCTTGCCGGCACCCGATTCGCCGACCAGCGCATGCACCTCGCCCTTCGCCACATGAAGGTCGATGCCGCGCAGGATCAAGCGTGCGGGCTGCCCGCGCCGTGCGCGCAGCGCCAGGTGCAAGCCGTCGATCTGCAGGCAGGCCGCAGTGTTAGAAACGGAATCGGACGCCATCATCACATGTGCAGCAGCGGGTCGAGCGATTCGCGCAGCCCGTCGCCGAGCGAATTGCAGGCCAGCACCGTCAGCGCGATCGCGGCGATCGGCAGGCCGAGCAGCCACGGCGTCTGGTTCACGTACAAGCGCCCTTCCTGCACCAGCCCGCCCCAGGTCGGCATGTCGCTCGACACCGACAGCCCGACGAACGACAGGATCGCCTCCACCACCACCGCGATGCCCATCTCCAGCGTGAACAGCGTCAGCAGCAGCGGCAGCACGTTCGGCAGCACCTCGTGCCACAGTGTGTGCGTGCGCGACTGGCCGAGGGTGCGCGCGGAGGTCACGTAGTCGAGCCGCGCCTGGGCTTGCGCCTCGGCCCGCACGACGCGGCAAAAGCGCGTCCAGTCGATGATGGCAATGGCCAGCACCACCGAGTGCAGGCCGGTGCCGATCACCGCCACCAGCACGATCGACAGCAGCACGGCCGGGAACGACATCCACACATCGACCAGGCGCGACACCAGTGTGTCGACCCAGCCGCCGAGAAAGCCGGCCCACAAGCCCAGCAGCGTGCCGGCGAACGCGGCCAGGCTGGCGCCGGCGATGGCCACGATCATCGCCGGCCGCGCGCCATAGACCAGCCGCGAAAGAATGTCGCGGCCCAGGCTGTCGGTGCCGAACAGGTGTGCGCGTTCGCCCTCGGCGCTCCAGGCCGGCGGCAGGCTGGCGATCATCAGGTCTTGTTCCAGCGGGTCGTGCGGCGCGAGCCAGCGCGCGAATACCGCGCACACCAGCACCAGCCCCAGCACCGCTGCGCCGAACCAGACGCGCTTCACGAAATGCAGGCTCATGCGTCGGTCTTCATGCGTCAATCTTCATGCGTCAGGCTTCCGGTCTCGCAACGTCAGCTGCGCAGCTTCGGGTTCAGCCGCACGTTGATGATGTCGACCACGAGGTTGACGGTGATGAACAGCAGCGCGAAGGTCAGCACGATGCCCTGGATCAGCGGCAGGTCGCGGTTGATCACCGCGTCGATCGCCATGTTGCCCAGCCCTGGCAGGCCGAACAGCTTTTCGATCAGCACCGTGCCGCCGATCAGGAAGGTGAACTGCACGCCGGCCAGGTTCAGCGCCGGCCCGAGCGCGTTGCGCAACGCCTCGCGCCACAGTACCTGCCAGGGGCTGAAACCCTTCACTTGCGCGATCAGGATGTAGTCTTGCGCCAGCACGTCGAGCAGCGAAGCTTTGAGCACACGGGCGATCATCGCGGCCAGCGGCAGGCTGAGCGACAGCGCCGGCCAGGCCAGGTGATACAGGGCCGATCCGAACACATCGAAGCGCCCGTGCAGCAGGCTTTCGGTGAGCACGAAGCCCGAGCTCGAATCGAAGCGCAGGCTGCCGTCGAGCAGGCCGAACACCGGCAGCACCGGCCACAGCACGCCGAGGAAAAGGATGCCAGCCAGCCCCCACAGGAAGTCGGGGATCGCGGTGACGAAGCCGGTCAGAGTGTCGATGACGCGCTCGACCCAGCGGCTGCGGAAAGACACCGCCGCCAGCGCCGCGCCGCCGCCCAGCAGCACCGCCAGCGCCAGCGCCAGGCCCGAGAGTTCGAGCGTCAGCGGCAGGTGCGCGAACACCAGGCCGAGAACGCCCTGCTTCAGGGTGATCGAGTTGCCGAAGTGGCCACCGGCCGCCTGCTGCAGGTAGACCACGAACTGCGCCGGCAGGCTGCGGTCGAAGCCATACAAGGCCCGCAGCGCGCGGATGTCGTCCGGCGTGGCGCCCGGCCCGATCATCATCGCGATCGGGTCGCCCGGCGCGACGCGCAGCAGCACGAACACCACCACCAGCACGCCGAACAGCGTGGGCAGCGCCCACAGCAGGCGTTTCAGAAGTGGTGTCCAGGCCATTACGATGCAGCCGGCGCCGGGCCGCCCCAAGGCGGCTGCGCGCCCCAAGGGCCACGCAGGGGCCCCTTCGTGGCCCCTGGGGCCGCGAACGCAGTGAGCTGGGGGGCTGTCATCAGGCCTTCGCCTTGCTGACGGATTGCGCCAGCAGGTACCCCGCCATGTGCGGCTTCACAGCCAGGCTCTTCTTGAACAGAATCGTCTGCACCTGCTGGTACAGCGGCAGCACCAGCGCGTGCTCGGCGATGTAGCGGTCAACCTTCTTCCAGCCGGCGATGCGTTTGGCTTCGTCCTTCTCGCCCCACAGCGGGCCGATCATCGCGTCGACTTCCTTGCTCTTCCAGCCCGAGTGCGGGCTCGGCCCGAACATCGCAAAGCCGGTGGAATCGTTCGGGTCGCCGATGGCGTTGCCCCAGTTGTAGAAGGCCATCGGCGCGAGCTTGTGGCCCAGGCGCAGCTCGAAGTGCTTGGCGATCTCGTAGACCTCGATCTCGGCCTCGATGCCCACCTTGCGCCACATGCCGACGATGGCCTGCACGGTCTCGTAGTCTTTCGGCAAATAGCCGCGGGTGGTCTGGATCGTGAACTTGACCGGCTTCGCCACGCTGTAGCCCGACTTGGCGAGCAGTGTCTTCGCCAACTCGGGGTCGTACTTGACCTTGGTGCTGGCATCGAATGCGGCGTATTGCGGTGCCTGCAAGGTGTCGATCACGACGCCGTAGCCGCGCAGCAGGCGCTTCACGATGGCCTGCTTGTCGATCGCGTGGGCTGCGGCAAGGCGCACGTTGTCGTCGATCATCGGCGCCACGTCGGTGATGAACAGCATCGCGATGTCGGTGATGGGTGCGCTCACGCCCGACAGCGTGGGCAGCTTGCGCAACCGGTCGTATTCCTCGAACGGAACGCCGAGCGTGATGTCGGACTTGCCGGTCTCGATCTCGGCCACGCGCGCGCTCGGGTCGGTCACGAACTTGATCGTCACGTTCTTGAACGCCGGCTTGCCGCCCCAGTACTTGTCGAAGGCCTTCAGCTTGACGAACGAGCCTTGCACGAACTCCTCGATCATGTAGGGGCCGCTGCCCATCGGCTGCTTTTCGAAGCCGGCCGCGCCCACCTTGTCGTAGTAGGCCGGCGGGATCATGAAACCGGTCAGGAAGGCCATCCACTTGAAATAGTCGGCGACGTACTGCTTCACATCGGCGGTGATCTTGTTGCCCTGGACCTGGAAGTTGTCGACACTGGACCAGATGATGCCGGCCACCGGGTTGCCGGCCTTCGGGTCACCGGCGCGCTTCAGGTTCCAGACCACGTCGGCGGCGGTGATGGGCGTACCGTCGTGCCACAGCGCACCGGCGCGCAGTTCCATCTCGATCTTGGTCTTGTCGGCGTTCCAGCCCCACTTCGTCAGCAGGCCAGGCTTGAAGGTCAGGTCGGCTGCCTGGTCGATGTACTGGTCGAACACGGCCTTCCAGATGCCCTGGATCGACGGGTTCACCGACGACGGGCCGGTGGTCGGGTCCCAGCTCGGCAGGCCGACGTTGTCTGCGATGGTCAGCGTGTCGGTCTGCTGGGCCTGCGCCGACCTGAGCCACAGCCCCGCCAGCGGGCCGGCGGCCAGCGCGGCCCCGCTGCCGGTCTTCAAGAATGTGCGGCGATCGAATTCGGACATGGCGACTCCTGGTATGAAGGGTGAGACGAACGGGAAAGTGGTGAGGGACCGGCGGGAACATGCCGGTGACGTCGACGGCGGCTGACGATGCAGGAAGAACGCGCCTACCGGTCGGGCGCCTTCGGCGACCACAGCCGCGTGCTTGCGCCGGCCTCGTAGGCCATGCCCCGAGGGTAGCTGATCAGTTCGAGTTGCAGGCCCCAGGGGGCGAGGAAGTAGTTGATGGTCTGGCCGGCAGCCGGGCCTTCGGTAACGGGCAACGGCCCAGCCAGAACGCGCACGCCCTGGCCCTTCAGGTAGGCCACCGCCGCCTCGATGTCGTCGACGTAGAACGCGATGTGGTGGCCGCCGATGTCGCTGTTCTTCGGCATGGCCTTGCGCTGGTCGGGCGCACTGTACTGGAACAACTCGATGTTGGAACCCATGCCGCACCGCAGCAAGGCGATCTGCTCGACCACCGCGCGCGGGTGCACGTTCAGCGTGTCGGCCATGAAACTGTCGGCGTCGTCGCGAAACGGTCCGAAGCGGGTCACGAGCTCGCAGCCGACCACGTCGACGAAGAAGGCGATGGCCGCCTGCAGGTCGGGCACGGTGATGCCGGTGTGGTCTTGCCCGCACAGGCTCGGGATGCCTTTTGGGGCTTTGGAACTGTTTCCAGTGGGGTTCATCTCGTGTCTCCGGGTTCGGCCTGATGAAGGCCCACGACCAAAGCAGTTTTTGCGCCAGACCCTTGGTGAGCCAGCGGCAAGAAAGTAGTTTGCTTCTAAACTATCTGTCTGTAAAGTATCAAAAGCGAGCATGCGGCCAGCCTGCCTTCTTGCAAGGCCATTTTGTCTGTGGCACGCTCGGCGTTCACCGTTGGGGCTGTTCCGCCCCGGCGCACCCCAACCGAATCAACCGTATTCTGGAGAAACGACATGGCAGGTCAGTTCATCGAGATGAAGGCCGCAGACGGCAGCGGCGGCTTTCGCGGCTACCTTGCCACGCCGAGCGGCGGCAGCGGCCCCGGCCTGGTGCTGGCGCAGGAGATCTTCGGCGTCAACAGCACGATGCGCGAGGTGGCCGACTACTACGCCGAGGAAGGCTATGTGGTGCTGGTGCCCGACCTGTTCTGGCGCCAGCAACCGAACGTGGAACTCGGCTACACGCCGGAAGACTGGCAGAAGGCCTTCGGCTTCTTCCAGGGCTTCAGCGTCGACAAGGGCATGGAAGACATGCAGACCGCCATCACCACCTTGCGGGCGCGGCCGGAAGTGAACGGCAAGAGCGGCCATGGCAAGGTGGGAGTCTTGGGCTTCTGCCTCGGCGGCAAGCTCGCCTACCTGTCGGCCTGCCGCACCGATGCCGATGTGGTGGTGGGCTACTACGGCGTCGGCATCGAAGCCGCACTGGCCGAGGCCGACCACATCAAGTGCCCGCTGGTGCTGCACATCGCCGAGCTCGACAAGTTCTGCCCGCCCGAGGCGCGCGCCCAGATCGTGGCGGCGCTGCAAGGCCGGCCGAACGTCACGCTCAACGTGTATCCCGGTGTCGACCACGCCTTCGCCCGTGTCGGCGGTGACCACTACCACCGCCCGTCGGCCTTGATGGCACATGAGCGCACCGTCGCCGCGCTGAAGGGCGAGATGGGCCCGCACTTCGACCTGTCGGCGCTGTGGGACAAGCACTGCGAGTACGAGTTCGCGACCCGCAATGTCGACGACACGATGACCACGATGGTGGCCCAGCCGTATGTGAACCACATCCCGACCATGACCGGCGGCGTGGGCTACACCGAACTGCACCGCTTCTACAGCAACCACTTCGTCAACAGCAACCCGCCCGACACGGCGCTGACGCCGATTTCACGCACCGTCGGCGCCACGCAGGTGGTCGATGAACTGCTGTTCAGCTTCACCCACACGACCGAGATCCCGTGGATGCTGCCCGGCATCGCGCCCACCGGCAAACGCGTCGAAGTGCCGCTGCTCGCCGTCATCAAGTTCCGCGGCAGCAAGCTCTACCACGAGCACATCTACTGGGACCAGGCCAGCGTGCTGGTGCAGGTGGGCCTGCTCGACCCGAAACTGCTGCCGGTGGCCGGCATCGAAACAGCGCGCAAGCTGCTCGACGAGACGCTGCCGTCGAACGCGATGATGCCGGGCTGGAAGGCCTAGCGCGGGCCAGCGCCGGGCCGGCTTGGGCCGCGCAGAGGCCCACTTCGTGGCCGTCTGCGGCCCGCGCACCCGCGCACCCGCGCGGCGGGTGGCATCGGCACAGCGCCGGGTGCACCAACTATTGATCCGGCCCTGTGAAGTCTCAAGCCGCATAACGCACACGGCGGTCTTGAAAGTAGCTGATCACGCGCTCTGGAGTTCGTTCCAGCATGAGCATGTGCTCGTTGGCTGCGTCTCGTAACTTGGCCTTGGTGCGCACCGGAACA
>CANJKD010000132.1 GCA_947474415.1 Burkholderiales bacterium
CTGAACCCGCTGTACACCGAATGGGCGCGCCTCGCGCAGCCGCTGGCCGACGCGGCGCTCGCCGCAGCCCGCGCCAGCGGGGCGCTGCTGATGCTGCCGGGCAATGTCTACAATTTCGGGCGCGAGTTGCCGCCGTTGCTGACCCCGGCCACGGCCGAGCGCGGCGACACGCCGAAGGCACGCATCCGCATCGAGCTGGAAGCGCGGCTCGGCGCGGCAGCCCACGACGGCGTGGACAGCGTGGTGATTCGTGCCGGTGATTTTTTCGGCGGCCCGGGCACCGGCACCTGGTTCGACATGGCGATGGCGTCGAAGCTCGACAAGGGCCGGTTCGTCTACCCCGGCAACCCCGACGTCGCCCACGCCTGGGCCTACCTGCCCGACCTGGCGCAAGTGTTCGTGCGCGTGGCGGCCCAGCGCGCGCAGCTGCGCGGCCACCACCGCCTGCACTTCGCCGGCCACACGCTGACTGGCAACTCCTTGAAGGCAGCGACCGAGGTCGTGGTCGGGCGCTCGCTGCGCACCGGCAACCTGCCCTGGGGAGTCATCCGGCTGCTGGCGCCGTTCAAGCCGATGTGGCGCGAGCTGCTGGTGATGCGCTACCTGTGGGAACGCCCGCATGGGCTCGACGACGCGGAATTGCGCAGCCTGATCGGCCCCGTACCGCAGACGCCGGTACCGCTGGCGCTGCCGGCAGCACTCGCGGAATTGAAGATCGGGCTGCCCGCCGGGGCCCTGGCTGCCGCCTGAGCCAGGCTACGGTTCGCTGCCGGCGTCGTTGTCGCGATCCACGTCGGCGTCGGCGTTCTTCAGCGCCAGCGCACGCTCATACAGCGCGTTGCGAGGCGCACCCGTCAGCTCGGCCGCCAGCGCCACCGCCTGCTTCAAGGGCAGCTCGGCCAGCAGTGTGCGCAGTACGCCGTCATGGGCCAGCGGCGCCGCATCGGGCGCGGTGGCCCGTGCATGCACGACCAGCACGAACTCGCCGCGGCTGCGGTTGGCGTCCGCCGCGAGCCAGGCCGGCAAGTCGTTCGCTGGAAGGCTGTGCACGGTCTCGAACTGCTTCGTCAGTTCGCGGCACAGCGTCAGCATGCGTGGGCCGCAGGCTTCGGCCAGCGCTGCGGCGAGCGCCTCGATGCGGTGCGGCGCCTCGAACAGCACCTGCGTTCGCGGGTTCGCGGCCAACGCCTTCAAGGCCAGTGCCCGCTCGCCGCTGCGTGAAGGCAGAAAGCCGGTGAAAGTGAACGGCCCGCCGATCACATCGCCGGCCACGCTCAGCGCTGCCACCGCACTGCTGGCGCCGGGAATCGGCAGCACCCGGAAGCCCCCTGCCTGCACTGCCTCGACCAGCGCCGCGCCCGGGTCGCTGATGGCCGGGGTGCCGGCGTCGCTGACATAGGCTACGCGTTCGCCTGCGGCGAGGCGCAGCAGCACGCCGACTGCAGCCTCGCGTTCGTTGTGCTGGTGCAGCGCGATCAGTGGCTTGCCCTCGATGCCCAACTGGCGCAGCAATGGCGCGCTGTGGCGGGTGTCTTCGCAGGCCACTGCATCGACCAGCGCCAGCACATGGATCGCGCGCAGCGTGATGTCGGCCAGGTTGCCGATCGGCGTGGCCACGACGTACAGTGCACTGGTCGGGTAGTGCTGGGTGCCGGCCGCGCTTGCGGCGGCTTCCTGCATCAACGGAGCGTGGGGCGTGGTCACAAGAGGTTCGGTGGGTTCAGCAGGTTCGACCGCGAAGGAGCGGGGTGACGCGGGCGAGGCACGCGCGCTGGCGCACCTTCTGCGCCAGGGCCTGACCCTGGTGCAGCGCAATTATCGGGTCGCGCGCGGCCCGAACGCGCGCGGCGGCGAAGTCGACCTGATCCTGCGGGAGCGCGACGGCACCCTGGTGTTCGTCGAGGTGCGCTTGCGGCGCAGCGCCTCGCACGGCGGTGCGGCGGCCAGCGTCAGCGCCACCAAGCAGCGCCGCCTGGTGTTCGCGGCACAGCACTACCTCAACACCTTGGGCAGCCTGCCACCCTGCCGCTTCGACGTGCTGGCCATCGACGGCCACGGCGCGAGCGAGCGCATCGAGTGGTTGCGCAGCGCGTTTGACAACTCCTGATGCATTTCCGTGGCCGCAGCAGCCCACCACGGAACCGGCGCCCCAAAACCGTGTCATATGATGCATGTCTATGCTCGAACAACGCATCCAACAGCAGTTCTTCGACAGCGCCGACCTGAAGTACGCCGCCGCTGAAGTTCTCTCCAAACCCATCGCCGATGCCGTGAGTGCGCTCGTCGGCTGCATCACCGGCGGCGGCAAGGTGCTCTCGTGCGGCAACGGCGGCTCGGCCGGCGACGCCCAGCATTTCGCGGCCGAATTCGTTGGCCGCTTCGAGCGCGAACGGCCTGGTCTGGCCGCCATCGCGCTCACCACCGACAGCTCGATCCTGACCGCGATCGGCAATGACTACGACTTCAATTCGATCTTCTCGAAGCAGGTGCAGGCCATCGGCGCACCGGGCGATGTGCTGCTGGCCATCAGCACAAGCGGCAACTCCGCCAACGTGGTGGCGGCCATCGAGGCCGCGCACGCAAAGGAAATGACGGTGATCGCGCTCACCGGCCACAAGGGCGGCCGCCTGCGCGAGTTGCTGCTCGAAACCGATGTGATGGTCTGCGTCCCGCACGACCGCACCGCACGCATCCAGGAAGTGCATTTGCTGGTGTTGCACTGCCTGTGCGACGCGGTCGATCTGCAGCTGCTGGGCGAACAGGAAAATACATGAGATTCACGAATTCGATGCGCCCGGCGCTGCTGCTGACCGCCCTCGCCGCCAGCTCTTTGCTCGGCGCATGCGCGCCGCTGCTGATCGGCGGCGCGATGGTCGGCGGCTCGATGATGGTGACCGACCGCCGCACCTCCGGCACCCAGCTCGAGGACCAGGGCATCGAGATGAAGGCGGCCAAACGCGCAGCCGAAGCCATCAGCGAACGCGGCCACATCAACCTGACCAGCTACAACCGCCTCGTGCTGATCACCGGCGAAGCGCCCACCGAGGCCGACAAGGCCGCCGTGGAACTGGCCGTGGCACGCGTCGAGAACGTGCGCTCCGTCGTCAATGATCTCGTGATCGGCAGTGCCAGTTCAATCGGCAACCGCTCGAACGACACGCTACTGACCAGCAAGGTCAAGGCCAGCATGGTCGACGCCAAAGACGTGCTGACGAACGCCTACAAGGTTGTCACCGAGCGCCGCGTCGTGTACCTGATGGGCCGCGTGAGCGAACGCGAAGCTGTGCGCGCGACCGGCATCGCGCGTGGCGTGGGCGGCGTGGCCAAGGTCGTGCGCCTCTTCGAGATCGTCAGCGAAGCCGAACTCGCCGACGCGCAAGCCAAGCCTGCTGCCAAGCCTTGATCAGGCAGTGCGGCGGCGCCGGGTGACCGAGCCCACTGCGCCCAGGCCGAGCACCAGCAAGGCCACCGTGGACGGCTCCGGCACCACCGTGACTGCCACGTTCGAGTTGTCGGGCGCGAAGTCAGAGATGGCGGAGTTGCCCGACTGGGAACCGTCACGCGGCCACAAGTTCCAGGTGTAGGCCGTCTTGTCGAAGCCGGTCGAGGCCAGCAGCGCACCGCTGATGCTGCCCTGAATAGTGTTGCCCGCGAACGTGGCCGTGCCGGCCGGCAGATTGTTGGACCCGTTGAAGCGGTTCACGGTCGCCGTGCCGTGGAGCCGAAAGATCACCACCGAGTCGAACAGCACGCCCGGCGCAAGCGCACCGAAGCGCGCCGTGCCGGTACCGCGGTCGACACACCAGACGTAGAACGCGGAGGCGGGTGTGTCGATCGCAGCGTCCGTAGTGCCCGACAAAAAAAGAAGGTGTCGGTGCCCGGGTTGTAGTTCACGAACGAGCTGACCACATCGAGGTCACCGTGGTGCGCGCCGGTATAGCTGGTCAGGCAATCGTTGACCGGGTCGCTGATACCTGCGAAAGCGGTTCCGGCCGAAACGGTCAGCGCGGCGACGAAGAGGGCTCGGGGTGTGATGGCAAAGTTCATCGAGGCTACCTCAGGTTGGTCGACCCGAGGGATACGTGCCTCAAGCTCAGACTATCCCGGGCCAGCCGCGAGTTAGGGGGTTAGCCAGCCGAAGCCGGCACGGGCCGGGTGCGCCATTTAGCGCAAACGCTTGACCAGGCTGGACGTGTCGAGCCGGTTCCCGCCCTGCGCCTGGACGTCGGCATAGAACTGATCGACCAGCGCCGTGACGGGCAGACGCGCACCGTTGCGCCGCGCTTCGTCGAGCACCAGGCCCAGGTCCTTGCGCATCCAGTCGACGGCGAAGCCGAAGTCGAACCGGTCTTCGACCATGGTCGGGCCGCGGTTGTCCAGTTGCCAGCTCTGCGCGGCGCCCTTGCCGATCACGCCGAGCACGGCCTTCATGTCGAGCCCGGCCTTATCACCGAAGGCGATCGCTTCGGCCAAGCCCTGCACCAGCCCGGCAATCGCGATCTGGTTGACCATCTTCGCGAGCTGGCCGGCGCCACTCGCGCCGAGCAGGGTCACGGCCTTCGAGAAGGCCATCGCGACCGGGTGAATGCTGGCGAAGGCGGCGGCTTCGCCACCGCACATCACGGTCAGCGCGCCGTTGATGGCGCCGAGGTTGCCGCCTGACACCGGCGCGTCGATGAACCGCAGGCCGAGCAGCAACGCCGCCGCGCTCAGTTCGCGCGCCACCTCGGCCGAGGCCGTGGTGTGGTCGACGAAGGTCGCTCCCGGCTTCATGCCGCTGAATGCGCCGTGCTCGCCGAGCACGACGCCACGCAGGTCGTCGTCGTTGCCGACGCAGGCGAACACGATGTCGGCGCCTGCCGCAGCTGCAGCCGGCGTGGTGGCTGCAGCATGGCCGTGTTCACCGACCCAGGACTGTGCCTTGGCCGGTGTCCGGTTATAGACCGTCACGGCATGGCCGGCGTGCGCCAGGTGGCCCGCCATCGGGTAGCCCATCACGCCGAGGCCGAGGAAGGCGACCCGGCGCGCCGGGGTGGGTTCGTAGGTCTTGCTGCTCATTGCGTTCCATCCAAAAAATGAGAAGGGCCGGCATCGCCGACCCCCCTGTACTGCCGCGAAGAATGCGTTAGACGATCGTCAGGTGTTCGGTGCCGGCGGAAAGATCGCTACTGCGCGCACGCTGGCTGTGCAGCTTGATCTGCAGGCGCAGGTCGTTCACCGAATCGGCATTGCGCAGCGCATCTTCAAAGGTGATGGCCTGTCCTTCATAGAGGTCATACAGGGCCTGGTCGAAGGTCTGCATGCCAAGCTCGCGCGAGCGCTTCATGATCTCCTTGATCTCGGCCACCTCCCCCTTGAAGATCAGGTCGGAGATCAACGGCGTGTTCAGCATGATCTCGACTGCCGCAATCCGCCCGCGCCCTTCCTGGCGCGGCATCAGGCGCTGCGACACCAGCGCCTTCAGGTTCAGCGACAGGTCCATCAGCAACTGCGCGCGCCGCTCTTCGGGGAAGAAGTTGATGATGCGGTCGAGCGCCTGGTTCGCACTGTTCGCATGCAAGGTGGCCATGCACAGGTGGCCGGTCTCGGCGAACGCGACGGCGTGCTCCATCGTCTCGCGGTCTCGGATCTCGCCCATCAGAATCACATCGGGCGCCTGGCGCAGCGTGTTCTTCAGCGCCTGCGCCCAGCCGTCGGTGTCGATGCCGACCTCGCGCTGCGTGATGATGCAGTTCTTGTGCGCATGCACGAACTCGACCGGGTCTTCGATCGTGATGATGTGGCCGAACGAGTTCTCGTTGCGGTGGTCGACCATCGCCGCCAGCGAGGTGCTCTTGCCGGAACCGGTGGCACCCACCAGGATCACCAGGCCGCGCTTGCTCAACGAGACGTCTTTCAGCACATGGGGCAGGCCCATCGAGTCGATGGTGGGCAGCACCTGCGGAATCGTCCGCATCACCAGCCCCACATTGCCCTGCTGCACGAACGCGTTGACGCGGAAGCGCCCGATGCCTTGCGGCGACACCGCGAAGTTGCATTCCTTGGTGCGCTCGAATTCAGCCGCCTGCTTGTCGTTCATGACCGCGCGCGTCAGGGCCAGCGTGTGCTGACCGGTGAGCGGCTGTGGCGAGACCTTGGTGACCTTGCCGTCGACCTTGATCGCGGGCGGAAAGTCGGCCGTCAGGAACAGATCGGAGCCATTGCGCGAAACCATCAAGCGCAGCAGGTCGTTGACGAATTTGGATGCTTGATCGCGTTCCATGCGGTGTCCTCAGAAGACGAATTCATTCACCGCAGAGTGGCGGAGATGACGGAGTTCACGCAGAGTAAGACAGACATTGATATTCCTCTGTGCAACTCCGCAAACTCCGTCACTCTGCCGTGAAGTATTTGTACCCGGTCTTGCAAGCTCGTCTCACCCCGGGAAGTTTTCAGGGAATTTCGCCTTCCCGCGTGCCTCAGCCGGCGAGACGACATTGCGGCGCACCAGGTCGGCCAGGTTCTGGTCGAGCGTCTGCATGCCCATCGAACTGCCGGTCTGGATCGCCGAGTACATCTGCGCGATCTTCGACTCGCGGATCAGGTTGCGGATGGCCGCCGTGCCCAGCATGATCTCGTGGGCGGCAATGCGGCCGCTGCCGTCC